>JAUVDE010000350.1 GCA_030595485.1 Draconibacterium sp. | reverse complement strand
GTAGCTACCGACTCGATCACTAACGATAAGGTGGTGGGCAACCCTGAGCGTATTAAATATTTTGCCGGAATGATTAAAAAGGAAAATACCCGCATGAACCGGCAGGTGGAAGACATTTTAACCATTGCCCGCCTCGACCGTAAAGATTTTGAATTTACATGGGAGGCTATTGATGTACACGAACTTGTTAACGACGCTGTTCAGGGAATTGCACTTCAGGTAGAAAAGCGTGGCGGAACCATTGAGTTGAATATGGACGCAGCAAACTCGATGATAACCACGGACCGTATGCATTGCACAAATGTGGTTTACAACTTAATTGATAACGCCAATAAATATTCGGCTGATGCTCCCAATATAAAAATCGTCACCACTAATCAGGCTAAAGGAATTTTAATTTCGGTGCAAGATAAAGGTATAGGAATGAGCAAAACGGTACAGGCAAAAATATTCGAACGTTTTTATCGCCAAACAAGTGGCAACATTCATAATGTAAAAGGTTTTGGTTTAGGACTGAGTTACGTTAAAGCAGTTTTGGAAGCCAATCGTGGAACTATTTCGGTACAAAGTGAACTTGAGAAAGGCAGTAAATTTGATGTATTTTTACCTTTTGTAAGAGAGTAAAATGGAAAAAAGCAATCATATATTTTTAGTAGAAGACGACCTGAGTTTTGGGGCGGTACTAAAATCGTACCTCGAAATTCACGAATACGAAGTTACCTGGGTTGACGATGGCAAATATGCTATTGACAGATTTAAGGCAGGTAACTACCAAATTTGCATTCTCGATGTAATGCTTCCAAATGTTGATGGTTTTACCATTGGCAGCCAAATTCGCCTGCTAAACAAGGATATTCCGATGGTGTTTCTTACGGCCAAAGCATTAAAAGAAGACATACTAAAAGGCTACAATGTGGGTGCCGACGATTACATTACAAAACCATTCGACACCGAAGTTTTACTTTGCAAAATTCAGGCAATTATAAAACGCCAACCCACTCATTCTGAGAATGAGCAAATTATTTTCACAATAGGTTCTTATGAGTTTGACTCTAAAATAAGAAGCATCATTAGAAACGGCGAAAAACAAAAACTATCGCCCAAAGAAGCCGACCTGCTAAAATTGCTTTGTCAGAATAAAAACGAACTACTTTCACGCGAAACTGCACTGCGTAAAATATGGGGCGAAGACGGTTATTTCACCGCCCGAAGCATGGATGTGTTTATCACCAAACTCCGCAAATATTTAAAAGACGACCCGAATATCGAAATCAAAAATATTCATGGCAGTGGTTTTTTGTTGGAAGTGAAAGAATAGGGGGTAACTCATAGCTTTCTTCGGAATAGGAAGAACACCATTAGGATATTACTATTCCTAACAATCCATTCCCTCTCAAAAATGGACTTCACCCCTTTCGTTTAACATATCTCAATGTTTGGTGAATAAGAAACCGATAGATTTTATATCAATAAGTGGACAGAGGTTGTAAGGTGAGGTACAACAATTCCCCTCTGTCATTATATCAACTCAATTGGTTCTTTCTATTTCTATCACTATCACGATAGGAATGAGTACCAACTGTATATAAGTACAGAGAAGTTTTGGAAACGTAAAGAACTGAGAAAGAAAATGTTATTTTTATTTATAGAATCATATCCACCGTTATGTGGAACCCACGATATCTAAGTGGAACTCTTTGGGGTAATCACAAAGACCCTTTGGGTTCCATTATGATTTTTAATAACCTAATATACAGTACTTACACAATATTGATATAGCCCAGGTGGGCCCACAAAAAGGAGTTGCAAATTGCAATTCCTTTTTTTTGTCACTTACTCCCTCACAAACTCAATCTTCCAAAGGCCACGAAAATCGCCAAGGGTGTAACCGGTTGCCAAATCTTTTGGATATAATTCGTGCAGTTTCTGTTGAGTTGTGTGGTTAATATCCGATTCAGGGATACCATGACATTTTAAACAAGCAGACATTCCCATTTTTATTGGTTTATAAAATACCAAGTTTTTATTTCCTTGTACAACTGTATCATTCAATATTTCCGACTGAAAAGTTTCCCATAATTCTTTTTCCTGCGCCGAACTTAAAGCGGCACTTGGATTTCTATTTCTCTCCGAAACACGAGAAATAGTACATTTGTATTCCTGATTTAAACTATCAATGATTGAAGCTGCTTTCAAATTACAAAACTCAACGGCGAATTCAGGCCCACCTTTGTGTATAGCTTGTCCAACATTTTTTAAAAGAGTTGCTTGAACCTTTCCTGCAATAACATTCCCATTTCTTTGAGTTTTTAAATAAGTAGAGGAATCTATTTCTGAAGTACAAGCAAACAAGAATAGAAAAGCCACAATAAAAAGAGAGTTTAATTTCATAACCGTTTAATTTAGTTACCAATTTATGAAAAAGTCTTTAATAAAATCATTCGCGCACATCATAAATTTGCCAAATCACAAAATCAACTATCTTTGCACTTGGTCAAATATTCTTACAACAAAGGGTGTTTGATTATATAGAAGAGTGAAGAGATTGGGCTCAATGAAACTCTGGCAACCTTCAGAATAATGAAAAGGTGCCAATACCCGGCCGGCAACGGAATTATAATTTGAACACTATCATGAGAAAAAAACTTTGCAAATTATTTTTAACAAGCTACATGCACGGGGCAAATATGTGTATGCACCAGCGGTTTTAACCGCGTTTAAGAATTGCTATGTTTATTTCAATTTTGTAAACCAAAAAAGAAGATAAAAGACATACTCGAAAGAATGCTTCTATCTTCGATTATCAAAATATGTCGAAAACAAAAACCTACGAGGAAATTAACCAGAAACTAAAATCGGGCGATGCAGTTGTGCTAACCGCCGAGGAAGTTTCGGAAATGGCGAAAGAAATGTCGCCGGAAGAAATTGTTGAGAAAGTTGATGTAGTAACCACCGCAACTTTCGGAGCTATGTGCTCTTCGGGTGCAATTATAAATTTTGGCCATGCCGATCCACCAATTCGTATGGAAAAAATTCTTTTAAATGGTGTGCCATGCTACGAGGGACTAGCTGCCGTTGATTCTTACATTGGAGCAACTGCCTGCAACCCTGACAATCAGGAATACGGTGGAGCACATGTAATTCAAGATTTACTGGAGGGGAAAGATGTGGTTTTGGAAGCCTGGGGCAAAGGCACCGACTGCTATCCGCGAAAACACATTAAAACGATCATCAATATTAATACGATAAATGAGTTTACCCTATATAATCCGCGTAATGCCTACCAGAATTATAACGTGGCAGTAAATACCACTCCCGAAATAAAACATACGTACATGGGTACTTTGCTACCAAACCTACGCAATGCAACCTACTCAACATCCGGAGAATTAAGTCCTCTATTAAACGACCCCGAATTTAAAACCATTGGTTTGGGAACTCGAATTTTCTTGGGAGGTACTCAGGGTTTTGTAGTTTGGCCCGGCACGCAATTTCATACAACCAAGCCCAAAAACGATTTGGGAGTGCCAGTAACCAATGCCGCAACCATTGCCGTTATGGGTAATTTAAAAGAAATGTCGGCTGATTATATTCAGGCAGCTTCTTACGAAAAATATGGTATAAGCATGTTTGTTGGAATTGGCATTCCTATTCCCGTATTGAATGCTGATATTGCCAAACGTGTTTCGATTAACAACAGCCAAATTGAAACTTCAATTTTGGATTATGGAACTGTTGGAACACCAAAATTAGGGCAAGTCAGCTATGAGGAATTACAGTCGGGACACATTAAAATTAAAGGAAAAAAAGTACGAACAGCTCCTGTTGCAAGTCTATCGAAAGCACGAATAATCGCAGATGAGCTAAAAACATGGTTGCAAAAGGGTGAGTTTGAAATAAGCAAACCTGTACAGATGTTTCCACAAAACACATCCTTAAACGGACTAAAAGAAACGGAGGTTGACAATGATTAAAAAAAGATACATCCTGAATTTCCCACCCGATAGTGGAGATAA
>JAUVDE010000104.1 GCA_030595485.1 Draconibacterium sp. | reverse complement strand
GAATATTATGCCATTATTACACATATGGACGACCAGATTGGACGAATAATTGCGCACTTAAAAGAAACAGGTCAGGATGAAAACACTTACATTGTTTTTAGTGCCGACCACGGTCTTTCATGTGGACACCACGGTTTGGTTGGAAAACAAAACATGTACGACCACAGTATGCGTGTTCCTTTAATTGTTGTGGGCCCTGATGTTCCGGCAAACGAAAAACGCGATATGCAGGTTTATTTGCAAGATGTTATGGCAACTTCGTTAGACTTAGCTGGTGTGGAAAAACCCGAATATGTTGAGTTCAACAGTTTAATGCCAATGATTAACAAAGAAGTAAACACTAGCAATTACGATGAAATCTATGGTGCTTACATCAACTTCCAGCGTATGGTACGTACCGAAAAATTCAAAATGATTGTGTATCCGAATGCAAAAAAAATACGCATTTTTGATATGGTAAACGACCCAAAGGAAATGAATGATTTAGCTGATAATAAGGATTATGCTGAAGTTAAAACAGAATTGGTTGCAAAACTGAAAAAGCAAATGCAAGAAATGGAAGACCAGCTTGATTTGCACAAGGCTTTTCCTGAGTTATTCTAGAATAAATTGAAAAAATTAATAGAGAGGCAATTCATTCAACATGAGTTGCCTTTTTTTTGCAACACATTTTATAAAGCTTTGTTATACTCAATAGAATTAGCATTGAAGTATGATGGCGAAAGTAGAAAAATCGATTATTCTTTTTGACGGTGTTTGCAATTTGTGCAATGGTTTAGTTCGCTTTATTCTGAAAAGAGATAAAAAAAAACAGTTTAACTTTGTGGCTTTACAGTCTGAAAAAGGAAAAGAATTTATTGAAAGCTATAAAGTTCCTCAAGAAACTGATTCAGTAATTCTAATAGATAAAAACAAAGTTTACATGGAATCGGATGCTGCCATTAAAATCAGCAAACTTTTACCCGCACCCTGGAGTTGGTGCGTGGTTTTCAAAATTATCCCAAAAAATTGGAGAGATAAAATGTACTGCTGGTTGGCAAAAAACCGTTATCGTTGGTTTGGAAAAAGGGAAACTGTGTGTTATTTTAAATAAGAATGCACTAAAAAATCTATCGCTTAAATTCTTGATGAAACAGATTCCCCACTACGCCCCCAATGACCGATTTTTTTTAGAACCTGAAACGAGTTCAGGTAGACATACTAACAAACAATACATTAGTACGTTATGCTGAATTCATTTCAGCATCTCTCTGTCATTTCCTCATTATACCCAAATATTTGGTGACAATTAAAATTCAAAGTCACCAGCTTCAAAGTCGCGATACAATTTAGAAAGCGAGCTTAACCAATTACTAATTCGTTTTATGGCTTCAGTAGTATCAACCGAAATATCCTTTTTCTGCATTTTTAGTAACAAGAAACCATAAATGGAACTAATCCCCAATTCCACATCGTTTTTTGCTGTAGGATTTTTTTGCTTTAATTCTTCAACTAAACCGGCTGCAGCATTAAAAGCTTGAACGTATGAACCATCTTTGCTTGTTTCTATCAGTTTTAGGTGAAAATCGTTTACATCGGAAATAAGGTTAGTAAGAAATTGCAAATGCCCCTTTTCTTCAATGTGCTCTTTTTCCATCATAGTAGCCAAATTCTGGTACCAGGCTCTAATAGCTTCTGCGGTCTTTTCATCAGCTTTATAGTTCGCTACTAAACGTTGCTCAATCAATTCCATATCGCCTTTAAAAGCACGAATTAAGTCCTCAACCTGATAGAGGTATAAAATATATTCAGCTATATTTTCTTTGCGCCTTTGTTTTGCTACTAACATATTCTATAGTTTAGAGTTTAAAGTTCAGTGTTCAAAGTTCAAACAACTCATTCTTGGTCGTTGCCACATTACGTATACCGAACTACATTATAATATTTCATTCTAAAAACTGAGACTACTACTGTCAACTGAGACTACGACTGTTAACTACTCCCTACCATTCGAAGAAATCGTCGAGTTCGCGGCGATCCTTTTTAGTGGGGCGTCCTGTTCCGCGATCGCGTTCAATCCAACGCATATTTTTTTGCATTTCCAGAAGTTCCAATTGATCGGCAGGAGTTACATCTTCAACAAAATCGACAATTAGTTTTGCCCCCATTCGTTTGCCAACCAAAGCAAGCACTTTAAAACTTTTGGTAATGGGTGCTTTTTTAACTTGTATAATTTCGCCAACCTTAACCTCACGCGATGGTTTTACCTTCGTCTCTTTAATGTTTACGTAACCTTTTTTACAAGCCTCACTTGCCTGACTTCGGGTTTTATAAATCCGAACCGACCACAGCCACTTATCAATGCGAACACCTTCTGCCACTTTATTTTTTATTATGGAAATTCATGGTACGTTCTACGCCAATGGTCCCAAAACTTTTAATAATATCTATCGAATCATTAAATGTAAAAGGTAGTTCCTTTTTTTCCTCGCGGCTCCATTCACCCAAAACATAATCAACCTGACGCCCTTTATGAAAAGCGTCACCAATTCCAAAGCGCAAACGTGCATAATCGTTACGTCCCAAAACCTGGTTTATGTTTTCTAAACCATTATGACCTCCGGCACCACCTTTTGCTCGCACCCGAAGTGTTCCAAATGGTAAAGCTAAATCATCAACTAAAACCAACATATTTTTAATGTCGATTTTTTCTTTTTGTAACCAGTAATTTACTGCTCGCCCACTTAGGTTCATAAAAGTGGTAGGTTTTAACAAAATAAAGGTTCGTGCTTTGAATTTATATTCGGCCACAAACCCATAACGGCTATCGTTAAAACTAATATTGGACGCCTCAGCGAGAGCGTCCAATATTTGAAAACCAATGTTATGGCGAGTATTTTTATATTCTGGTCCTATATTACCGAGACCGGCAATTAAGTACTTCATCCAGAAATAATTTTAAATTTATTCTTCAGTTGCTGCTTCTTCTCCACCTTCAGCTCCTTCACCTTCTTCACCTTCTTCTTCACCGCCTTCACCTGCAGCAGATTTAGCAGCTCTTGTAATTCCAACGCTTACAACTACATTCGACTTAACATCTAAAAACTCAACATTTTCAATGCTTAAGTCAGCAACTTTAACACCGTCACCAATTCCTAGTTCAGTTACATCAACTTCAATCGAATCAGGCAAATTAGCAGCTAAAGCTTTTACTTTAAGTCTACGTAGGTTGGTATTTAATTTACCACCCATTTGAATACCTTTTGCCGAACCTGAAACTTTTAATGGAATATCCATTTTAATAGGTTTATCACCAATAAGTTTCAAGAAATCGATGTGTAAAACTTGTTCTTGAACCGGATGCCATTGAACATCTTGCATCATTGCAGTATGAACTACACCATCAAGGTCAAGCTCAATTAAATATACACTTGGCGTATAAATTACTTTTCTTAAATCGGAAAAAGGAACTGAAAAGTGTACTGGTGCATCACCACCATACATTACTGCAGGAACTTTATCCTCTGCACGAAGTTTTTTCGCTTCTTTTTTACCTACGGTCTCTCTAACCTGTCCTTTTAATAATACTGTCTTCATTTTTAATAATTTACGTTAATAATTATGGTACTCAGCCCTTCCCGAACAAGGTCGGGACAAACAGCATGCATAACTAAAATGCGGTCTGCTTATGGAAAAAGCGGTGCAAAAATAGAAATTATTTATAATATAACGAACTAATTGACTGATTTTTATACACCCTACGAATGGCTTCTCCTAAAGCATCGGCGGTAGAAATATATTTAATTTTGTCGCTAACTAATTTCGGCGCAATTGAATCGGTAAAATACACCTCTTCCAACTCAGAATTTTCAATACGCTCAACAGCTGGCCCTGAAAGCACGCCGTGTGCGGCAAAAGCACGAACAGTTCTAGCTCCTTTACCTTTCATCAGATTAGCTGCTTTCGTAATCGTTCCCGCGGTGTCTATCATATCGTCAACAATAATTACGTCTCTTCCTTCAACATCACCAATAACGGTCATGTTACCCACCTCGTTAGGACGCGCTCTTGTTTTATGACAAATAACGATACCTGTATCTAACATTTTTGCATACGTATTGGCACGTTTTGTTCCACCCACATCAGGCGATGCAATAATTACATTGTCTAAGCCCATTTTTTCGATAAAAGGGACAAACAAAGCCGAAGCAAACAAATGGTCAACGGGAACATTAAAGAATCCTTGAATCTGATCGGCATGTAAATCTAAAGTAATCAATCGGTCAATTCCGGCTGTTGACATAAGGTCGGCCACCAATTTTGCACCAATAGAAACACGTGGTTTGTCCTTTCTATCCTGACGCGCATAACCAAAATAAGGTACCACGGCAATTACTTTATACGCACTTGCACGTTTAGCCGCATCAACCATTAACAAAAGTTCCAACAAATTATCGGCAGTTGGAGGAGTTGACTGTACAATAAATACGTGACAACCACGAATGGTTTCTTCGTAGCAGGGTTCGAATTCACCATCGGCAAATACCGGACACGATGAAAGTCCTAAATCAACGTCTAAACTATCGCAAATTTTTTCGGTCAAATACCTGGTGTTCGTTCCTGTAAAAATTTTAAGCGGGTGAGTTTTCATCATATAATTTTTAGAATATTAGCAGTATAAAAAGAGACGTACCGGTAGTGCCGTATAAAATTTGAAGTTACGCAAGGCTAGTTTCATCCCCATAGTGGTTAATTTAAAATTAAGGAATGCGTAAAGTTAATAACTTTTGCTGTACCTTAAATAAATATTATTGGAATTGAATTCACAAGAAATCAACAGTTTTAACCATTTTGGTTAACGTTCTCAATAAATTCTAAAATCTCATCTTTTCCAGCCCCCGACTCAGCAGACGAAGCAAAATACCCTGTCATAGTATCCCAGGTTTCAAACAATTTTTCTTCGTAAGCCTTTAAATTAGCTTCCAGCTCTTCGGGTTTTAGCTTGTCTGTTTTGGTAAAGATTATTGAAAATGGAATTCCACTTATTCCCAACCATTCCATAAAATTAAGATCTACCTTTTGGGCTTCATGACGTGCGTCAATTAACACAAAAAGACAATACAGATTTTCTCGTTTTAGAATGTATCTTTTCAGGAATTTTTCCCATTTCTGTCGTGCGGCTTTTGGAACTTTGGCGTAACCATAACCCGGCAAATCAACCAAATACCATTCTTTATTTATCAAAAAATGATTGATTAACTGTGTTTTACCCGGGCGACCCGATGTTTTCGCCAAGGCTTTTTTACCTGCAAGCATATTAATCAACGACGACTTGCCTACATTCGATCGTCCAATAAATGCATATTCAGGACGGTCAGCTGCCGGACATTTAGCAACGTCGGAATTACTAATGATAAACTGCGCTTCTTTTATCTCCATTAAAGACAAATTTTGAATGAATTCTGAAGTTAAGAAATTAAAATCTATTTGATAAAAACCTCAAGAATTTTTACGCTCTCTGTTTTTGGTTTTAGCTGAATAGATTCAAGGTTTGCAGGGATTAAAACTGTTTCCCCCATTTCCACAGTTTCTGTTCCTTCTTCCCAAACAATATCGAAACTGCCTTCCATGGTCATGAAAATTACAAACGAATCAATTTCGTTATAATCCTTGTCAATTACCTCGGTAAACTCTTGAATATTTGTTGTAAAATAGGGGCAACTTACAATTTCAGTTGCTTTATTTTGCTCAATTTTGTATTTGGTTTTGTACTCGCTCGAATACGAAAAATCGATGGCATCTAAAGCTAAATCGGTATGTAATTCACGCTCATTACCTTTATCGTCTTTACGATTGTAATCGAAAATACGATAGGTAACATCCGATGTTTGCTGTATTTCGGCTACCAAACTACCTTTTCCAATTGCGTGAACACGACCGGCAGGAATAAAATATATATCGCCAACTTGTGCCTCATCGTAATGTAACAAATCGGTTAGTTTTCCGGCTTTAAAATGTTCGAGGTACTTTTCGCGTGTTACTTTCTGGTTAAAACCCGAGTTGATTAATGCACCTTCTTCTTTTCCGGCAACATACCACATTTCGGTTTTACCATATGCGTTGTGGCGCTCTTTCGACAATTTATCATTGGGGTGCACCTGAATTGAAAGATCATCCTGCGCATCGATAAATTTAATCAGCAGTGGAAATTCGTTACCAAATTTTTCGTACACTTTTTCGCCAACCAAGTCGCCCATGTAAATTTCAATAATTTCATTTAAGTCGTTTCCGGCTAAAATACCGTTACTAACTACCGAAATATTTCCTTCAACACCAGACAATTCCCAGCTTTCGCCACAATTTGGAAGATTACCATAATCTTTGTTCAGGATGGATTTCATTCGATTTCCACCCCAAATTTTATCGTGAAAAATTGGTGTAAACTTTATTGGATAAAGGCCGCTCATACTAAATTTATTAATGATGACTGATTATTTACTTATTGAAAAAAATGCTGTTAAAAATTAAAATCAACAGCAGCACGGGCAACCGTTGTTTGCCCAACGCGTTCAACAACTTTTAAATGCTCGGGATGAACACGGTATTTATCTAAATCCTCTTCCGATTCGAAATGTGAAATTAATGCGAGATCGTAACTGTTGGCTTGCAACTCGTAGTTCTCACCAACCTCGATGTATTTTAACTCTGCAATTTTATCTTTCAGTGCTAACAATTTGCCTTTCAATTCGGCTATAACTTCGATTTTCTCTTCATCAGAAAATTCTCTTAGTTTAAAAAGAACTACGTGATTTATCATTGCTGTCTATTTTTTGTAACTTGTGCTTTTAGGACTGCGAAATTAGTGTTTTCTTAGCGTTAAGTTTTATTATTCTTTTTTCAATACAAAAAACATAACAATTAATTAGAAGATATGCTGGTAATTGGCATTGCAGGTGGAACAGGCTCGGGTAAAACCACAGTTGTAAAAAAAATAGCCGAAAAATTTTCAACAGCTCAAGTAGCTATTTTAACCCACGACTCCTACTATTTCGACAATAGTCACCTTTCGCTGGAAGAACGTCGTAAAAAGAATTTCGATCATCCCGATTCTATTGAATTCGACTTGATGATTGAACACGTTAAACAACTTCAAAGCGGAGCAGCAATTGAAGAGCCCGTTTATTCGTTCATTAGCTGTACAAGAGATAAGAAAACGAATTCCATTAGCCCAAAACAGGTATTAATAATTGAAGGAATTTTATGCCTGACCAATAAACGACTTCGCGATTTAATGGACATAAAAGTTTATGTGGATTGTGATTCAGACATTCGGCTTTCACGCGTAATTCAGCGTGATATTCAGGAGCGTGGACGCGATGTTGACCAAGTACTAAAACGCTACAAAAACACAGTGCGTCCCAGTCATCTTCAGTTTATTGAACCTACAAAACGATACGCGGACATCATTGTTCCGCAGGGTGGCAAAAATAAAATTGCCATTCAAATTTTAACCAACCACATTGTACAAACTTTAAATGCACAGTAATGCTACGTAATGTTAATATTGAAGAAATTCTTTTTCTTGACATTGAAACGGTACCCTTGGCACCAGAATACACTGAACTAACTGAAAAATGGCAGCAGCTTTGGGAGCGCAAAATGCAATTCCAAATTAGCGATGACAAACCTGCCGAAGAGCTTTATGAGCGAGCCGGAATTTATGCTGAATTTGGAAAAATTGTGTGCATTTCGGTTGGTTACGTAATACAAAAGCAAGGTGAATTCTTTTTTCGGGCCAAGTCGTTTTACGATGATGATGAGAAAAAGCTAATTCAGAACTTTTTTAATGCACTTGATGGATTTGCCCAAAAGGGAAAACGCAGGCTTTGTGCGCACAACGGCCAGGAGTTTGATTTCCCCTATATTTCGCGCCGTGCATTGGTAAACAACCTAAGTCTGCCCAAAATACTCGACATTGCAGGAGCAAAACCGTGGGAAGTAAAAGACATTTTGATTGACACTTTGCAGCTTTGGAAGTTTGGCGATTACAAACATTATACATCGCTGCCCTTGCTTTGCGAACTATTTAATATTCCAACACCCAAAGATGATATCGATGGAAGCCAGGTTTCGAAAGTTTATTGGGAAGAAAACAACATTGATCGCATTATTCGTTATTGCGAAAAAGACACGCTGGCGGTGGCCAATCTATTGCTAAAATACAAAGGCGATAAAATTATTCCGTTTGATAATTTGGAAGTGGTGTAAACTGATTAATAAAGATTGAAGGAGATTGATAAGATTGACGTACTTAGTGCGTACAAGAAAACTCTGATTTCTTAAGTCTTTAATAAGAAAACGTCAAAGACAAGGCTTTCGAAGTTTTGAAAATCAAGGAGTTTTCTTTTGCAAATGACTGTTTTCAAAACAAGGGTAACGCAGTATTTGGCGTTTTCTTGCAAATACTACTAATTATTCTTTTGCCCAGGCAATGGCAGCAACGAGCGTGCTAAATACCGAATGTTGAATTTTCGGATTTCCGTGTTGATACATTAATGGTATTGCTACAGTATTATCATCAAGAACTACAGCAATTTTTATGTTTTCAAGCAAATCAAAGTTTTCTTCGTAATAAGTCGCAATAGATTTCAACTCACTCATTTTTGACAAATTCTTACCTGAAGAAAAGTCAGTAATAACGGCTTTCAAATTTTTGTTTACAGAACCATTTGCAATATCCTTTTTCCACATATCAATTATATCGGCCATGCCCATCTCACCGGCAATTTCACGAATAAGAATACCTTGGTTCTCATCCATCTCATATTTAATCGAATATGCTTTTTCATTCTCCATAAACTGTCCTGAAAATGTAATTTAGAACTTCATTGCACGATCCATTTCACGCTTGGCATCGTTTGTTTTTAGCGATTCGCGTTTATCGTATGTTTTTTTACCACGTGCCAAAGCAATTTCCAATTTTGCAAAACCTTTGGCATTTACAAAAAGTTTAGTACAAATAAGGGTAAGCCCCGACTCCTTCACCTTCTTCTCAAGTTTTACAATTTCCTTTTTATTGAGTAAAAGTTTCCGATCGCGTTTGGCAATGTGGTTATTGCAGGTTCCCATTTCGTATTCTGCAATGTGGAGGTTTATTACATACATTTCGCCTCTAATTAACTGGCAATATGAATCCGTTAAATTCACCTTTCCATTTCGAATAGATTTAATTTCGGTACCAACCAACTGCATTCCAGCCACAAAACGTTCAATCAACTCGTATTCGAAAGTTGCTTTACGATTTTTAATGCTAATATTCTGTTGTACTTTATGTCCCATGTTTCGTACGTCTAAATCTCCAATGTATTATATAAATCCTATTACTTGCTGCTTCAAAATTACACAACTCTATTCATTGCTATATTTGAAGTAAGATAAACTCAAATATTTTAGATAACAACCAGCCCAATATACTAAAT
>JAUVDE010000437.1 GCA_030595485.1 Draconibacterium sp. | reverse complement strand
AAGGAATGGCAAAAATTAATGCTTTAGGTACCGATACAATTGAACTGCATTCGGAAAACTACCGAAAGCTTATGTTGGCGCTTGCCGGAGATGTACGTGTAATTCTAATAAAAATTGCCGATCGTATACAGGTAATGCGTAATCTTGATGTTTACGACAAGGAAAGCAAAACAAAGCTGGTAAATGAAACCATGTATTTGTATGCGCCATTAGCACACCGTTTGGGTTTGTACAATATAAATTCGGAAATGCTGGATTTGTGTTTAAAATTCCAAAAAGCTGATGAATTCGAATATGTAGTTAAGCGTCTAGAAGAAACAGAAAAGGAGCGTGCTAATTTTGTTGCTGAATTTGTTAAGCCTATTGAAAAAAAGCTTGCAAAACGTGGTCTGAAGTTTTCGATGAAAGCGCGTACCAAATCCATTTCATCTATTAACACCAAAATGAACAAGAAAAATGTTTCGTTTGATGAGGTGATGGATTTATTTGCCATTCGTGTAATTCTCGATTCGAAACCGGAAGATGAAAAATCGGATTGTTGGATGGCTTATTCGTTTGTGACCGAAGAGTATCAGACCAATACCAACCGTTTGCGCGATTGGATAACCATTCCAAAATCGAATGGTTACGAATCATTACATACCACGGTAATGGGACCACATAATAAATGGGTAGAAATTCAGATTCGAACAAAACGAATGGATGAAGTGGCCGAAAAAGGATTGGCAGCCCATTGGAAATATAAAGGTGGAAAAGCTTCGGGTTTTGATTCCTGGTTAGCTGGTATTCGCGATATTCTTGAAAATCCGGCACTAAATGCAGTCGATTTTATCGACCAGTTTAATACGGATGTGTACAGCGACGAGGTTTTTGTATTTACACCCAAAGGCGATTTGAAGAAGTTATCGCAGGGAGCAACCATGCTCGATTTTGCCTACGAAATTCATTCAAAATTAGGCGATACTTGTACCGGTGGTTTGGTAAATGGAAAGAATGTTACTTTAAAATATAAACTGAAAAATGGCGACCAAATTTCGGTAAATACAGCAAACAGCCAAAAGCCTAAATTAGACTGGTTAGATTTTGTTGTTACTTCGAAAGCACGAAGCCGGGTAAAAGTAAGTTTAAACGAAGAACGTAATTCGCAGGCTGCCCAAGGGCGCGAAATATTGTTGCGAAAGTTCAAAAACTGGAAACTCGATTTTAATGACCTAGCTATTCGAAAAACATTAAAACATTTTGGATTTAAACTAGGCGTTGATTTATACTACGAAATTGCCATCGGGAAAATCGATCCCTTGGAAGTAAAATCCTTATTTGTTGAGAAAGAAGAAGAAACCGCTAAAAAGACCGTTGAAGAGATTTTGCCTGAAAAGGAAGTTGAAGCCTTAAGTTACGATGGAGGAGAGGACTTTTTAGTAATTGATAATGATTTAAAAGATATAAATTACAATTTAGCAAAATGTTGTAACCCTGTATTTGGAGATAAGGTTTTTGGTTTTGTTACGATTCAGGAAGGAATTAAAATTCATAGGAATTCGTGCCCTAATGCACCCGAAATGAAACGCCGTTTTCCGTATCGTGTAATAAAAGCAGTTTGGCGCGATACTATTTCAAAAAGCTCGTTTCTTACTGCCTTGCATATTTCAGGAACCGATGAGATGGGGATTGTTTCAGAAATTACGCATATAATTGCAAAAGATGTAGGAACACAAATGCGCTCGATAAATATTGAATCGGGAAAAGGAAGTTTTGAAGGGAAATTGCAAATACTGGTTTATAATCTCGACCATTTAGAATTTCTGGTTAATAAGCTAAAAAAGGTAAAAGGAGTAATTTCGGTAACAAGGGGAGAAAAATAGGAGAGAGTTGATAACATGAACATTGAGGAACGATTAAATAGTATTCGCCATTTATTAAAACTGGAGAAAGCGGCTGAAGCCAAAGCACTCTTTTTGAAATTGGAAGTTCAACAAACTGTGGAGTACTTTCTGGTAAAAGGTGCAATTGAGCAAAAGTTTCAGAATTGGGGAGAGGCTATAAACGCTTTTAATAAGGTGTTGGAGTTAGATGCTGAAAACACAGAAGCAACGAATAACCTTCATATAATTCAGAATATCTTAAATTTCTGGAATCCTGAAATGTTTAACCCATAGTTGCTTAAGCGTGAAATATATATACCTTAAAACAAAGTTTGTTGACTTGGCAAGATAATTGAGAATATAAGCGAGGAGAAAAATAGTCAATAATCTTAATGACAGTATTTTAGGATTTTGATTGATAATTACTATTTTTGGGGCTTGTCAAAAAAAGTGTGAAGAAAATAAATCAAAATTATAAAAAATTAAAGGAATTTAAAAGATGAAAAAAGTAGTATTATTACTAGTCGCAGTGTGTTTTACGGCACTTACTTTTGCCCAGGATGCGGCGGAGAAACTGAATCAAGCGGGAGAGGCAATGAAAGCCAAAGATTACGCAAAAGCGTTTGAATTGTACGATTCAGCTATGGGTAACCTTGGAGATGTTCAAATTGATGCTTCGGTAAATTTTAATATTGGTTATGCTGGGTATAACAGCAAAAACTATGAAAAAGCAATTGGGTATTTCGATAAAGCCATTGCTGCAGAAGCTAACGTTGCAAAATCATATGATTACCAAGCACGTTGTTATAATAAACTTAAAAATTACGAAAGTGCAGTAGCTAGCTACGAAAAAGCAATTGAGGCTGATGCTTCGAATACTGCTTTGTTATACAACACAGGTATTGCTGCTTACCAAGGAAAAATTAATGAGAAAGCCATTGAATATTTTGGTAAAGCTGTGGAAGGTGGTTATAAAGCAGAGACTGCACAATACTACAAAGCGGCAGTATATAAAAGAATGAAAGATACCGATGCTTATAAAACAACATTGGAAGAAGGCGTTGCAAAATTTCCTGGCGACAAAAAAATGGCACCGGCTTTAGCAAAAAT
>JAUVDE010000394.1 GCA_030595485.1 Draconibacterium sp. | reverse complement strand
ATTACAAATGCTTCTTGTCAAAGTATTTGTAATGTATGAGCCTCTGGTTTCGAAAGTCTATTTGTCATGGCGTATTATTAATCTTTCCCTCGGGAAAATATTTTCTTTCGATTTCAGGGGCTTTATTATGCCCAAAAAATTGAGAAATTGTTGAATGGAAATTATTGTCGAATGAAATGATTTTGATTTAAACCTTCACCTTAAGTAGGTAAAGAACGACATTAACCAGGATGTACAAAACAATGGTTAATGCTAAGCCGTAAACGTTTAATATTGCAAGAAGTACGCCCGCCATTGCCAGGAAAATGTATCGATACCAGTTGTCTTTCCAACTAAGGTTACTCATTTTTAGCGAGAACATTGGCAAATTAATTACCATCATTCCAGCCATAAATATCCCTAGTAAAACGAGTGTTTTGGTTGAATAAATGTCCTTGAAATATTCTTGATACTTGGGGAACTCTAGCATTAATCCCATCGATGCCCAGAAAATTCCATTTGATGGAATTGCCAAACCTCTAAAGAAAGTTTCGTCACTGGAAAAAGCATTAAACTTTGCCAAGCGAATAGCACCAAAAACAGGAATAAGGAAAGCTGTACTCAAAATCAACCATTCGTACCATTGCCCACTAATTTCGTGAATAGGCTGGTTTTCGCCAAATAGTGAGAACTCGAGCAAAGTAAATAAAATGGCTCCCGGTGCTACACCAAATGAAACCATGTCGGACAATGAATCCAATTGTTTTCCTGTTTCAGAATAAGCTTTTAATGCTCTTGCTGCTAAACCATCTAAGAAGTCGAATATAGAAGCAATGCAAATAAAGATGCCTGCCCAAATTAGATGCCCATCAATGGCAAAAAATGTAGCTAAAACCCCGGATGAAAGGTTCAGCGTAGTTATAAAGTTTGGTATTTGTTTTATTATACTTCTCATTTAAATAATTCCTGAAAAAATTAGCCAGATGAAAATGGCTGGAATGGCAAAAAGAAGACTATCGAGGCGGTCAAGAAAACCACCGTGTCCCGGTAAAATATTACCCGAATCTTTTACACCAAGTTCGCGTTTAATTTTTGATTGAAATAAATCGCCCAATGTTCCAAAAGCAATAGTAAGTATAGCTATAGCAATCCAGTTGGTCATACTTACCTCCTGAAAAAGAAGTGCGTTTATTATTCCCATAATAATACCAGACACTGCACCTCCAATAAGTCCTTCCCATGATTTTTTTGGAGAAATATTAGGGCACATTTTGTGTTTCCCGAAGGCACTACCTACCAAATATGCTCCTGAGTCGTTCACCCATACTATGATAAATATACCTACTAATATCCACGGATAGAATACACTGTTTTGCCCATTGAGCGAAGGGTGAATTATGAAATTCATTAAGCCGAAAGGGGCACCAATGTATGCAAACCCAAGTAGGTTTAATCCGCTGTTTCCAATGGTGTTTTCTTTGCTACTGAAAATTTCGAATATGAGTAGAAAAAGAGCGATAGGAATAAATGCAAAGGCAAATTCATATTTTAAGTATCCAACAGAAATTCCAAAGCTAATGGCAAAAAGGAGTAAGCCCGAAACCGTACTTACCCATTTTGATGGTTTATAACCACCTTTTTCAACCACATTGTAAAATTCAAATTGGGTAAAAAATAGAATGGCAGCAAAAATTAACGCAAAAACTATCGGGTGAATTAGCGTTCCACCTAACATTATCGCAACATAAACTGCCCCAAATATGATTCGTTTTTTAAAATTACTCACCCTTTAATTCTTTGAGTAATTCAACTGCATTAGCTATATTCTCTTCGGCAACATATAATCGATATTCGCCAAACGATTGGATGGCTGTGTCATGCTGATTTAGAACCACCACTTTTATTGCTGCTGCCTCCAATTTGTCTTTGGCCATTTCAGCTTTATATTCCGAAGCCGTCATATATACTTCTTTCCAACCTTCTTCCATACTACAAAGTTAATAAATATATACTTGTAATTCACGTGGTCCATGAGCACCCATTACCAATGTCTTTTCGATGTCGGCTGTGCGGCTTGGACCCGTAATTAATGTTATTTGTGAGGGTAGATTATTCCCGTATTTATGCTGAATATTTGAATAGGCAGCATCGAGGTAATTTACCAACTGATTTTTACGTGCAATTATAATATGAACAGGCGGATAAACAAACAGTTGTCGTCCTCCATTTAAGGCTGAACTTACCATTGCCGAACCGGTGTGTGCAACTAGAAATTCGCAAGTTGTAATCCCAACTTCCAGCAACTCTGGCAGTATCTTGGTTTGAGAAAATGGAATGTTTGCTTTTTTAAGCTGCATCTGAATCTCAGGCTCCTTGCAGGCAATTTCTTCCTCCGAATATTCAGCAAGCAAAACCTTTAGTTTTTCAAAAATTTCCAGTTCCGACTCGCATAAATAAACGCTCCCGTTTACCAGCTCCAGATTTTCTTTGAAAGCTTGTTCCAAAGGTTTGTCTATAGAATGATAAACGGGAGCATCAAAATCGGGTTTCTCCGGCTGAGGATGAACAGCTTCTTTTAGCTTATTTAATATTTCCTGCCGAGCTGTACCCATTTACGCTTTATTCGATTCTTCTTCCGAATCCTTTTCTTTTATTTCTGTTACAGGGGCAGCTTTTACTTCAATCTTTTCATCAATGGTTTTTTTTACATCATCCCCATTTTCAGACATTACATGCTTTTTATCCCACGGACGTTTCCCGAAAATCTCTTCCAAATCTTCGCTGAAAATAACCTCACGTTCGAGAAGCATGTTAGCTAATTTTGCATGACCTTCAGCATTATCTTTTAATATTTGTATCGCTCTTTCGTACTCAGCATCGATTATTACTTTCACCTCCTGGTCAATCAACTCAGCTGTTTTTTCGCTGTATGGTTTCGAGAAAGAATAATCCGATTGGCCGGTTGAATCGTAGTAACTAACGTTCCCAACTTTTTCGCTCATCCCGAAAATGCTAACCATTGCATAAGCCTGCTTGGTAATTTTCTCGAGGTCGTTTTGTGCTCCCGATGAAATTCTTCCGAAGATTATTTGCTCGGCTGCGCGTCCACCTAGGGCAGAAGCCATTTCATCCAGCATTTGTTCTTTTGTTGTTATCGAACGCTCTTCGGGTAAATACCAGGCTGCACCCAGCGCTTTTCCGCGCGGAACAATGGTAACCTTTACTAGCGGGTGTGCATGTTCTAACAACCAGCTAATTGTAGCGTGCCCTGCTTCGTGAAAAGCAATCGTTTTTTTCTCAACCTGAGAAATAATTTTATTTTTCTTTTCCAGTCCGCCAACAATACGGTCAACTGCATCAAGGAAATCTTGTTTTTCAATGGCTTCCTTGTTGTGTCGGGCAGCAATTAGAGCCGACTCATTACATACATTTGCAATATCTGCACCTGAGAAACCAGGTGTTTGTTTCGATAAGAAATCGACTTTA
>JAUVDE010000373.1 GCA_030595485.1 Draconibacterium sp. | reverse complement strand
GTTACCTGTAATAGATACATCAACACCTTCTTTATGAAGAATAGCAACACCTTCGCGTACATCGTCAGCACCATAGCAGTTTACACCGCCACGCGTACCATCTGAGTATTTTTTGCGGCTTACTTCTGTTACTACACCTGTTTTGTAGTCGAACTGAGTTTGAACGTAAGTAAAACCGTTTATACGAGAAATAATTTTAGCAGCGTCTTTTCCTAATCCGTTAAGGATAACACGTAAAGGCTCTTTACGAACGCGGTTTGCGAAGCTGGCAATTTTAATTGCACCTTCAGCAGCAGCAAATGACTCGTGACCAGCTAAAAGAGCAAAACATTTAGTTTCTTCTCTTAAAAGCATAGCAGCCAAATTACCATGACCGATACCTACTTTACGATCTTCAGCAACTGAACCGGGAATACAGAAAGACTGTAAACCTTCACCTAAAGTTGCAGCTATCTCAGCAGCTTCGGTTTGTCCTTTTTTAATAGCAATTGCAGCACCTACAATATAGGCCCACATTGCATTTTCGAATGCGATAGGTTGTGTGTCTTTAACAATGTTATAAACATCAACACCTTTGTCGTCGCAAATTTGTTTTGCTTCTTCAACTGAAGCAATTCCGTATGAATTTAGAACAGCATCTATCTGCTTAATTCTTCTGTCGTAACTTTCAAATAATGGCATAATTCTATTCTCCTATTCTTTACGTGGGTCAATTGTTTTAACTGCATCAGCATATCTACCATAAGTTCCGGTAGCTTCTTTAAGCGCATCGTTGGCATCTTTACCAGCTTTAATCATGTCCATCATTTGTCCTAACTGAACAAATTCGTAACCGATGATTTCGTCATCAGCATCTAAACCAATTTTAGCAACATAACCTTCAGCTACTTCAAGGTAACGAGGACCTTTAGCCACTGTTCCGTACAAAGTACCGGTAACACCGCGTAAACCTTTTCCTAAATCTTCAAGACCAGCTCCAATTGGAAGACCACCTTCAGAGAAAGCAGTTTGCGAGCGACCATAAACAATTTGTAAGAAAAGTTCGCGCATTGCAACGTTAATTGCATCGCAAACAAGGTCAGTATTCAATGCTTCCAAAATCGTTTTTCCAGGAAGAATTTCTGAAGCCATTGCAGCCGAGTGAGTCATACCAGTACAACCGATAGTTTCAATCAAGGCCTCTTCAATAATACCTTCTTTTACGTTTAAGGTTAATTTACATGCTCCCTGTTGTGGGGCACACCAACCAACACCGTGGGTTAAACCCGAAATGTCTGTAACTTGTTTGGCTTTAGTCCAGTTTCCTTCTTGTGGAATTGGAGCCGGGCCATGATTTGCTCCTTGAGCAACGCAAATCATACCTGCAACTTCGTGTGTAAAACTCATATTATATATAATTATATTTGATTTCTTGTGCCGAAACAGACCTCCATAGTCATGTTTAATTCTGCAACTTGTCCATCGTTTTTAACGAGGCGTGAAAATATAAAATAAAAGTGTTTTGTAAGATTGGAAACGTGCTGTGCTAGAGCTCTGAAAAGTTTGTTAACATTTACTTAAGCTATTGAAATAAAGGAGTTTGAAGTCTTTATATTTCACATTGCACAAAAATCATCACTTGTGTTGAATCATTAAAAATAAGGAAACAAAAATAGCTCTGAATGAAGTGAAGTATAAGCCAGTTGTGAAGTTTTTCATGGCGTTTATTAGAACTGTAAATAAGTACTTCGTTGGACGTTACTATTAGCTTATACCAATCTTTCTTTTTGCTGAACATCAAGATTGTAAACTAAATATAATTTTCTTGGTATTTTTCACCTTTTTCGTAACGTACTACACTTAATTCTTGAAAAGTAACCAAGCCTCCTTTTTTGCTGTCGTTTAAAAGTTTGTTCACTTTTTCTACAAATTCATCTAGTTTTTCAATGGCATCAATAATTTCTATAACCACGGGAAGATCGCTAGAAAGCGCAAATATTTTCATGGTATGAATGGAGTGACTGGCACCAAAAGACATTATGCCACGGTATACTGTTGCTCCTGCCATTCCGGCGTTGCGTGCTTCAAAAACAATTTCTTCAAACAACACGCGACCGTGTACCTTGTCCGATTCGCCCACGTAAATTTTTACAACTCCGTTTTTTTCTGATGTTTTCATGACCATTGATTTTAAAATTTAGAACCAGTTGAACTATTCGTTTTTACAGAGAATTGGAGTTTGAGGTTTCAAAAATGTAATGTAAAATTTATTGTGAACCGACCAGTGAGTGAGGGAAATCACAAATTCCTAATAGCACTGCTGAACAATACTTTAAAAGTTGGTGTTAAATAATACGATACTAATTGGTATTAATATTTAATCACTCAACTAAAAAAATAGAAAATGAAAACAGTTTTAATCACGGGTTGTAGTTCAGGGTTTGGATACTCGGCCGCGAAGTATTTGGCAGAAAAAGGATTCAATGTTATTGCTAGCATGCGAAATGTTGATGGAAAAAATGCAAAACCTGCAACTGAATTAAAAGATTTTGGTAGTAGCAAGGGATATAAGTTAGATGTTGTTGAAATAGATGTCACATCGGATGACAGTGTAAATGCAGCCGCAGCAAAACTGCCGACAGTTGATGTGCTAATAAATAACGCAGGATTAGGCTATGGAGGTGCCATGGAAGCCTTTTCTTCCGAATCGGTACTGGCACAACTTGATTTGAATATTGTTGGAACGGTTAGAGTTGCTCAAGCTGTTTTGCCCGGTATGCGTGCCCAAAAGTCTGGATTAATTATTCAGTTAAGTTCGGGTGCTGGCAGAGGTGCATTCCCTGGTTTTAGTATTTATTGTGCAAGTAAATGGGGCTTGGAAGGTTTAAGTGAAGCAATGCGTTACGAATTAGCTCCGCTCGGAATTGACGTTTCAGTAGTAGAACCTGGACCTTTCGAAACGAATTTCTTTGGAAATGTTGTTCCTGCAAAAAATGAAGAAGTGGCAAAAGCTTACCAGCATGTTAACGAGTATTCTGAAGGATTTGGGCAAAATGTTATGAGCCTTTTTGCTGATGACAATGCGCCAACCGACCCGATGATAATTGTACGCATATTCGAAGATTTGATAAATGCAGCACCGGGAACACGACCGCTGAGAACAATTGGAGGTCTTGATTTTGGACTTCAGGCTTTAAACGACGCTGTAGAACCAATTCGAAAAGGAATTAATGAAGGAATGGGAATAGCTGACTGGGATGGAGTGAAATCTTAATTAAGTGATTTTAAAAATATAGTTGAGTCTGGATTTGCCAAGTGTAAATCCGGATTTTTTTATTTTGTAACCTGAATTTGACCCAAAATATTTTTACAGAAAGTCATTGATGTGCAAGATTTGGATTAGAAGTTGTCTAAAGTCGACGTAACAAAATAACACAGAAAGCTATTTGGATATGCAACAAAAAGTTGGACGATAAGATAAGCTATGTAGCCAATTTTTGATTGAAATGTTACAAACCACCGTCTAAGGCGGTGGTTTGTAAATTAGGCTAAGCCATTTTAGCTTTGCCCATAGTTTAATTTTTAAAATAATAATAATTATGGGTAAATTTAGAAAATTAACGCATGTATTTTACAAATGTGATTACCACATTGTATTTACGCCTAAATTTAGGTTTCGAGTGTTGGAAGGTTTAGTGACAACTATGT
>JAUVDE010000069.1 GCA_030595485.1 Draconibacterium sp. | reverse complement strand
GGTTAAATATCCTCTAACAATCATCTCCACCGGAAATGTTTCACAAAAATGACCAACGGTTACGTTCGGGTCGGGCGATGCAATTTTCCAGTTTGGTACAATGTCAGCTGTCGCATCTAGAAATTTCTCTGCAATTTGGTTCAACACCTGTCCTTTATACGGTATTCCTTTTGGAAGAACCACGTCGAAAGCCGAAATGCGGTCGGAAACCACCATTACTAAAAAATCGTCGTTAATGTTATAAACGTCGCGAACTTTTCCCTCGTACAAATTCTTTTGTCCCGGAAAACTAAAAGCTGTTTTTGTTAATGCCTTACCCATTTTATTATTTATTATTTGTTATTGATTCCTTTTATATTCGACAAACTGCTAAACTATAATTTAGTTTACGAAGATTTGAAATGTTCACTTTCGTTATCATGTTTGTCGTAAGCTTCTACAATATCGCGAACTAATTTGTGGCGAACAATATCTCTTTTGTCGAAAAATATAGTGGTAATACTTTTTATTCCTTTTAATATTTTGAGTGCCTGTACCAAGCCCGAGTTACTCTTACTTGGTAAGTCAATTTGTGTAACATCGCCAGTTATTATAAACTTTGCATTTAAACCCATCCGGGTTAAAAACATTTTTAGCTGATTTTCCGTTGTGTTTTGCGCTTCGTCTAAAATCACATAAGCATTACTTAATGTTCGTCCTCGCATAAAAGCCAGCGGTGCAATTTGTATGGTGCCGTCTTTCATAAATTCCTCCAGTTTTTTAGGTGGAATCATGTCTTGCAAAGCATCGTAAAGCGGCTGTAAGTACGGGTCTATCTTATCTTTTAAATCACCGGGAAGGAATCCAAGGTTTTCACCAGCTTCAACAGCAGGGCGACTCAAAATTATTTTACGAATTTCTTTATTTTTTAGCGCTTTTACGGCCAAAGCAATTGCCGTGTAGGTTTTTCCTGTTCCAGCAGGACCAATGGCAAAAATCATATCGCTATTGGCACTTTGGTCGTGTAGCTTTTTCTGATTAGGAGTACGTGCCCGAACCGGTTTTCCATTATTTCCAAAAACAATAATGTCTTTGTCTTCACCTCCACTTCCTTCCATCGACGAAACTCCGGCATTCATTAATTCGCGAATAATTTCATCGCTTAAAACATTAAATTGAAAATAATGGTCGAGTATGAGTGCAAACTTTTTTTCAAAAATGTTAATCTCTTTGTCTTCGCCCTGAACAAATAGCGCGTTACCACGTGCAGTGATTTTTATTTTGGGAAAGAGTTTTTTTATAAGATTGATTTTTGAATTGTTTACCCCGAAAAACTCTAAAGGGTCAATTCCTTCTAATAAAATTTGTTTATCCAATTCGCTTTTGTCTATTTAATGTGCCACAAATTTAAAAAATAAAATAACCTGTAATAAATCCAGTTATAAGAATTTATTGCAGGTTATTAACTCTTTGTTTCAAAGATGGAAAAGTAGCGCTAATGTTTTATTTCGAAAACACTTTTACCAACCATAAAATAAGGTAAAGCCCTAAGCCGGCTCCAAAAAATAAAACAGATACTACAAATGCTATTCTAATGCTTGTTACACTCCAACCTAATTTCTCGCTAAGCCAACCCGATACTCCTAAAATCATAATTTTTGTTTTTCGAATATTATGGGTTTGAAAATACTACTTTTTTCTGGATTAGAATGTGGAAAACTTTGGATAAACACATAAATGTTTGGTCTGTCATATTCTTACATAATATTTACCTTCGAACAAATCTTACACCATAAGTTTATGCAAGGAAAATTGGATGCCTTTAAAGAGTTGTTGGAGATAATGGATGAACTTCGCGAGAAATGTCCATGGGATAAAAAGCAAACACTTGAGAGTTTGCGAAAGCTAACCATTGAAGAAACCTACGAGTTGGGTGATGCAATTCTGAAGAATGATTTGCAGGAGATTAAAAAGGAACTTGGCGATTTAATGCTTCATATTGTTTTTTATTCGAAAATTGGGGAGGAGAAAGGTGCGTTTAATATTGCAGATGTGCTGGAAGGAATTAATGAAAAACTGGTTTTTCGTCATCCACATATTTTTGGCGATGTAGATGTGGACGGCTCGGCAGATAAAGTTGCCGAGAACTGGGAAGCTTTGAAACTAAAAGAAAAAGGCGGAAACAAAAGCGTTCTGGAAGGTGTTCCGGCTGCCATGCCTGCATTGGTAAAAGCTAATCGTATTCAGGAAAAAGTGCGTGGCGTTGGTTTCGATTGGGAATACAAAGAACAAGTGTGGGACAAGGTGAAAGAAGAGGTGGATGAATTGAGTCACGAAATAGCCCAGGCCGATAAAGATAAAACCGAAGCTGAATTTGGTGACTTACTTTTTGCTGTGGTAAATGCAGCCCGTTTGTATGACGTTGATCCGGAAGCTGCATTGGAACGTACCAATCTGAAATTTATTAAACGTTTTAATTACCTCGAAAGTCAAACCATGATGAAAGGACGAAGCCTGCACGATATGAGCCTGGATGAAATGAACGAGATTTGGGACGAAGCAAAGACAAAAGAGTAGCATTAGGTAGTCTAGGGGTGTGGGAAGTAATCATAATATCCAATTATCTTAAATAAAGTTAAATAAAAGCAATGTGTATGCAAAGTCACGAGCCAGCATGTGAAAGGTTCGCTACTTTTGCGCTGTTATATGTCATTAGCCATGAAAACGATTATCTATTTAAGAATTGTAAATAGATAAGCAACATATAATATGTAAAATGAACTTATATGCCATTGAAACGCTTTATATTAGATGTTGATATTTAAACACATCTTGTAAAGGGTAAGATGTAATGCTTACTATGAAGAAAAAAATCTTATTAATTTATATAACTCTCCTAAGCGGATTTTTTGCCCAGGCGGCAGACGAAGCTATTGAGATTTCGGGAAAAGTTACCGATAGAAAAACCGATGAGCCCATTCCGTTTGTGAATGTATGGGTGAAGGGTACCACACGTGGTACTATGACTGATTTGGATGGCGCTTTCCTTTTGGCGGCAACAATAGGCGAAACAATTGGCTTTTCGGCAGTGGGTTATGTAAAGGAAGAAATCGTTATCGCAAAAAAGACCAAGTTTCCGCTGGAAATCAAATTAAAACCCGATGTTCAAAAAATTAAGGAAGTAACGATTCGTCCCGAAGAATCGAGGGCAAAAGTATTGATGCGAGAGGTAATAAAGCACAAAAAGGAAAACCGTAGGAATGTGTTGAATTACGCCGACTATAAAAGTTTTGCACGTACTTCGGTTTATATTGCCATCGACTCCACTTCGCGCGTAAATCGTATAATCGATAATATGAACGAGGTAACCATGAAAATCGATGGGCAGGATTTAAATTTTTCACCCATTTATCTGGCGGAATTGGGCACCCAAACCAAGCATGGTGTGGACAGTATAGTTTACAATAAGAAGGATGGTATTTTTCCAAAGCTGAATCAAACCATCGAAAGTTTAATTCTGATGAATGTGGTTATCGACCTTGATTTCTATAAAGATCAGATTAATATTCTTGGACGTGGAATAGTATCGCCATTGGCCAACTCGGCACGTTTACATTACGATTTTTATTTGAATGATAGTACAATGGTGGACAGCACCTGGCATTACAGCTTTTCGTTTACTCCAAAAAATAAATACAACGCTTTATTTACAGGGCGTTTTACTGTTGAAGGTGATAATTTTGCCCTTACCAATGTCTATGCTTATGTGCAGAAAGAGGCCAATATAAACTTTGTAAATGGCTACAAATCAAATGTGTCGTATAAGGAAATGCCAGATGGCAAGTGGTTTTACGACCAACAAGACATTAGCCTAAACATGTCGTTGGTATTAAATAAAGACACGGTTTCGAGATACGGTTCGCAGCGAATTGATCAAGTAGCCAGCGGAAACTGGTTTGTTACCAAAAATACCCAATATTCCACATCGAAACGATTGGACGGGATAAAGGCTTACGAATGGAAACGCCAGCCTGAATTTGCAGCCAACCTAATGTCGGACGGAACCTACGAACGTGTGGATAAGCTAAAAGAAAACGGTGTGGTAAAAGGTATTGATGCTGTCGGAGGGATGGTATTAACTTCCTATATCGATATGGGTAAAATAGAGATAGGGCCGGTATTTGATATTTACAGTACCAATGCCATTGAAGGACATCGGATTACTGTGCCTATACGCACTGGAGAGCATATGTGGGAACGATTTACCGTAGGTGGTTACGTTGGTTACGGAACCCGTAACAAAGAGTTTAAGTTTGGCGGTAATTTTGGCTGGCAGCTTACCGATGATGATCAATTTATTTTACGCGGAAGCTACTCAAACGATTATAACCTTGTTTCGCAAGACAAATATCTGCGTTTTATTAAAAAGAACCCAAACACGCGTGGAAACGGAAACTTTATTGCCGCCCTTACTTCGCAGCAAGAAAATCCCTACTTAAAAGAGGAAAAAAAGGCACACCTTAATCTGGAATACAACACCGAAAATATAATTCTCGAGGGCGGAGCTTATTTCGAATCGAGCTATGCCACACCCGATGTTCGTTTTGTAAACAGTGGAACCGATTATCCACATTATTCCACTTACGGACTATTGTTTAACGCGCGATTTGCTTTTGGGCAATACTTCGATAAGTATTATTTTATGCGTGTTTATTATATCGACCAAACACCGGTTATTAATTTTAGCTGGGACATTGGTAGAGCATATTTGCCCGGTAACAGTATGCCCGATTTTGGTTTGTACTCACATTTTCACGCTTCAATGGTTGGAAAGGTTAATTGGGGACCAACGTTTATGCGTTACATGATAAATGGTGGTTATTTACTTGGCGATGCTCCTTACGATTTACTAGAAATGCCGGTTGGTTCGCAGTCGTTGGGTTTTGCGAAGTACCGTTTTAACCTTTTGCACCAGGCCTCGTTTGCTCACAATGTGTACACCAATGTCCATCTTGATTGGGTGGGCGGAGGAATTATTTTCAATAAAATACCACTGCTTAAACGTCTTAAATTGCGCGAAATGGTTTCCTTAAAAACACATTATGGCGATCGCAATAGTTCTTACAAACCTGTGTTTGATTTGCCAGAGGCCTTCTCGCAAGATATGACTGCTCCCTACGCTGAACTTGGGGTTGGTATAACCAATATATTTAAGGTATTGCGTGTTGAATATGTGCATGTACTTGGAAATACATACGCCGACCGTAGCTTTACCGATAACAGCGGAATCCGCTTCCGTGCCGAAATGAGTTTTTAAGGGAGTCAGAAGAGCAAACCTGGAAATTTCACGACTTTAATGGGACATGTCTTTTTACAAAAAGAAAGAGGGGAGTGTTCTGCTATTGGAGATTAAATAACTATTGTAGCTCTCTGATTTTTTTGCCGTGTTTAAGAGCAATATTATCCGAAACTAATTCCCAACCCACCGATTCTATTAACTGACGAATAAGTGAAACAGTGTCGCTTGCCTGATTTTTCGCGATAAGTATAAGATGACTGCCCTCTACCTTTTCACGTATAAATTCTTTCGATTTTTTATTCATGTTGGTAAGGTCAGTCTCGGAAAACTTATTGATTATCCCTTTTTGAATGTCGTAATATTCCAGGTCGTTATCAATGCTCAGTATTTCGGGTTCGGGAAACTGCGAAAGGGTAACTTGTTTATTCTGTGTGTTTATTTCGATGTTTATTTTTGTGAGGTCGAAACCAATCATCACCTTGGCTTTAACTATAAGCAGCGCTTTTTTTTCGGTTTGAAAGAGTTTGAAAAACAGGTTCTTTTCATCGCGGTGCGTAAATATCTCCGAGAACTCGCCTTCAACAGTTATCAATTTACAAACCTGTTTAATTTTTTCTAGCAACAATATTGACTGGCTCTTAAGTTGTTGCTGGCTACGGTTTTTATAATAAAATGTGGTGGCAGCTACTCCGCCTGCCAATCCCAAAATTAATCCTAATAAAATAAGGGTCTCCATAAAAAAGTTATTACTTGTTTAAAAGTAATGTTTTTTACGAAAACCCTTATCTCCTCCTCGTATTTTCGTGCAATACTATTTTTTTGCCGGCGTTTCTACTTGCTCGTTTTCATGTAAAAATAGTTTGGCAATTTAAAAAATAGGGAAACTGCCGGTTGCATTGGTCAGGTTGGATGCAACGGCTATTATCAGATTCTCATCAGGATAAATAAGTATTGAGGCACTTTCGCCCTTAACTGTCCCTTCTCTGCCATAAACAACTTTGCCTTTTGTGTCTTGCACAACTATCCATCCATTGGTTTTGTCTGAAATATTTAAGGAATTTAGCGGAGGGGCTATATAAAATTCTTTTTATTCAATAAATTATAAAAAGCCACTTTATAAGTGCTGCTCACCGGAATAAGTTTATGTTTAATTTTTATGGCGTTGTTTTCGATGTAGTCAATTTTATCAACTGCGATAATATACGATTTGTGTACACGCATAAACTTTTGCGCGTCGAGTAACTCTTGCATTTTTTTAAAGTTCAGAAGCGTCATTATTTTGCTGTCTTCGGTATGAATCTGCAAGTAGTCGCGCTGGCCTTCGATGTACAAAATTTTGTCGTAATATACTTTCACCGTTTTGTTTCCCGATTTAATAAAAGTATAATCGGGCGCTTCTGCTTGACCTGTTGGCTGTGCCATTTGTTGTACCGGCGCATGTTGGTTTTCGTCTTTTAAGTAACGCGCATACACTTTTTCAACGGCCTTTATAAAGCGCTCAAACGGAATGGGTTTAAGCAAGTAGTCAACCACATCGAGTTCGTAAGCTTTTAGCGCATACTCGTCGAAAGCAGTGGTTAAAATTATATAGGGCGGATCTTTTAAGGTTTCCAATAATTGTATGCCTGTAAATTCGTCCATTTGAATGTCGAGAAAGATAAGGTCGACTTTGTTCTCGCGTAAAAATGAAAAGGTAGAAAGCGCATTGTCGAAAGTACCTACCAAGTTGAGGTAATCAATTTTTTCGGCGAAGCGTTGTATCTTCTTTAAGGCAAGAATTTCGTCGTCAACGGCTATACAATTCATTTTCATAAGCTGAAAACTTTATTTAAAAGGAACTTTAATGTATACTTCAAATTTATCCATATTCTTGTTGATATCAAAGGTATACTTATCGCCATGTAATAGTTTTAAGCGTTTTTCCACATTAATTAATCCGGTTCCCGTTCCGCTGTCAGGCAATTTAAACGTATTTTGTTTTACAAAATTCGAAGTGCGAAGCTCGATAAAACCACTTTCAATATTGAATGTTATTTCAATTCCGGGAGCTTGCGATTGTTTGTTACAATGTTTTACGGCATTCTCTATTATTGGGATAAAAAGTAGGGGAGGCACTAGTTTTCCGTTGGCAGAACCTTGTTGTTTAAACACAACAAAATCGGGATTGCTAAAACTGAGCTTTGCCAATTCCAGATAATCACTAATATAATCCATCTCTTTGTCGAGTTTAACCTGTTCGTGTGTCGATTCCTGCAACATATAGCGCATTATTTTCGAGAGTAGAATAATGGCATTCGAAGCTTTTTCTTTGTCTTCGTAAATTAGCGAGTCGATATTATTCAGCACATTAAATAGAAAATGTGGGTTTACCTGAGAACGTAAAATACCCAGTTCGGACTGTACTGTTTTTCTTTCCAATTCCGACTTTTTAAGTTGAATGTTGTAGGAGTAACTGAATAGTTTTAAGGCGGTTGCTGTGCCAATAATCATGAAATTATTCAGCAATGCATAAAATAATTCGGTGGTAATATGTTTGCGTGCTACCCAAAAACCGAGTGCCGGTTGAATGTTGTATTTTATATATTGAGATATAGTTACGTTCAAGGTAATTATGACGGCAACCCCCATTGCAAAAATTAGATAATTTCGCTTTTTGAAAACAAATTTTGGAAGCAGATATTCGATAACAATGTATACGCCAACAATATCAACAGGAATATAAATGAGGTTAATAAATGCCTCGAGAACAAAACCGTAGCTTAATAAATACGGAACGGTATAAAAGGTAAAAATAAATACCCAAAATAGAATGTGGTTAAATATGCGGTTCTTAAAAATTTTCATCAGTGTATATCAATCAATTCGTATACAATTGTACAAGTTTTAATTTAATAAACAACTGATATTCTGCCAATAAGCTAATAATTTCGCCCATTTGTAGTTGATAGACTGGCAGGCGAAATTCGTAGAACAATTGGTGTTGTTCGTAGATAGATTTATGCGTTTTGCAGAAATAGAAATTTGAAAGACCGATTACAATTGAAACTATGGGTGACGATTGATGAGATTGAAATGTTTGAATACTAGCATAACCAGTAGCATAGAACACCATATCATTCAACATAATTAACTCAATATTCAGAACTTAGCTTATTAAGCTAACATTAGTCTTCTCACCTTCCGTGCGTGCAACGGTTACAGCACCACAACTGTCACTCCAAACATTTACCGAAGTACGTAGCATATCCAAAATCCTATCCACAGCCAATATTAGTCCTATGCCTTCTAAGGGTAAGCCAATTGCTGTAAGTACTACGGTTATCATCACCAATCCTGCCATGGGAATACCTGCTGCACCTATGGAAGCCAAAAGTGCTGTTACCACAACCAAGCCTTGTTGAGCAATAGATAAATCAACACCATAAGCTTGTGCAATAAACATAGCGGCAACACATTCGTACAGTGCAGTCCCATCCATATTTATTGTTGCTCCAAGCGGCAATGTAAAACTGGTTATTTTGTTTGAAACGCCACTTTTGTGTTCTAATGCCTCCATGGTTAAAGGCAAGGTTGCACTTGATGATGACGTGGAGAAGGCTGTTAGTAAGGGTGTAGCCATGTTTCTGAAATGCGTAAATGGTTGTGCTTTACCAATAAAACGAACGATTAGTGGAAGAAAAACAAATGCATGGATTAGCAAACCGGCAACAACGCATAAACTATAAATAGCCAAACTTCCGGCAATATTAGTTAGTTGACTGGCATTACGTGCTACTTCATTGGCTACAATTCCAAATATTCCAAGCGGCGTAAATTTTATAATGAATAAGGTAACCTTCATCATTACTTCAAAAATTGCATCGAAAAAGGTTTTTAGCGATTCTTTATATTTACTATCAACTTTAGTAATAAAATATCCGAAAATGATGGCAAAAAATATAACCGAAAGAATGCTTCCCTGTGCCATGGCATCTACAATGTTATCAGGGACTAAACGGTATAAAATGTCTTTAATAGAACCTGCTTTTTCGGAAAGTCCTTCCACTGATTCTGTGAATCCAAGTTCAACACCAACACCAGGTTTAACAATGTTAACAACAGCCAATCCAGTTAAAATTGCAAGTGTACTTGTGCTTAAATAATACAATAATGTTTTAAAACCCAACCTTCCCAAATTACTACCTTCACCCATACTGGTTATTCCACTAATAATTGAACTGAGAATTAGTGGAATGATTACCATTTTTAAGGCTCGAAGAAATATATCGCCCATCCATGCTACATACTTAACACCGTTTGGAATAAAATAGCCAAATAAAACAGCTAGAATTAGTGCGATTAAAATTTGCCAGTGAAGTTTGATTTTTAACAGCTTCATGTATCGATTTTTTACATTTTTTTAAGGACTTGCTAATTTATCTTTTTTCAGGGATGTGGCAAAGTTATTTCGTTGCATGATTTATTTAAGGAATAAAAAGAATCAAATTGGAACCATTTTATCATGGAAAATCGGGCTTGCATAATTCTTTCAGATACCTTAACTTACATAAATTTTATTATTGAAATCGGTGGTTGTTTATGGTATTAAGGGCTTAACTGCTGAGACTAGATACAATTCAAAAATTAAAATTAGACGTATGAAAAAACTTGTCGCTGAATTTTTTGGAACCATGTGGTTGGTTCTGGGTGGATGTGGTAGTGCAATGCTAGCCGCTGGATTCCCTGAGTTAGGAATTGGTTTTGTAGGAGTTTCCCTCGCCTTTGGTTTAACTGTTCTAACCATGGCTTATGCCATTGGACACATTTCGGGTTGTCACCTTAATCCGGCTGTTTCTGTAGGATTGTGGATGGGCGGACGGTTTGATAGTAAGGATCTGATTCCGTACATTATATCTCAGGTACTGGGAGCACTTGCCGGAGCCGGAGTTTTGTATATAATTGTTACAGGGAAACCGGGAGCCGACATTGGAACATTTGCATCAAATGGTTATGGTGCCTATTCGCCTGATGGATATGGAATGGTGGCTGCACTGGTTTGCGAAGTTGTTCTAACATTTTTCTTTTTGCTTGTTATTTTAGGCTCGACACACTCGAAAGCTCCAAAATATTTAGCCGGAGTTGCAATTGGTTTGTGTTTAACGCTAATTCACTTAATAAGTATACCCGTAACCAATACTTCTGTAAATCCTGCTCGTAGTACCAGTCAGGCACTTTTTACAGGAAATGGTGAATTGATTGGCCAGCTTTGGCTGTTTTGGGTAGCCCCAATTGTCGGAGCAATTTTAGCTGGTATTGTATATAAATACCTTTCTCCAGAAGAAGAATAATACCAATTACATGTCAAAATGATTGATAAAGAAATTGGACTATTTTTTTCTTATTCAAAGTGAAAAATCTTTTCATAGCCGTAGTTACGAAACCATTTTTCACTTTGAAAAAGAAACTATTTATATTGCTCATTTTGAGGTTGGTAAAAGCTATTCAAGTTATACAAAAGACAAAAAACAAAGCCACCTGATTTAATAATCGGTGGCTTTTTCTTTGATATATTGACTTGTTCTATTCTTCCAATTTTACTTTCTTTTCCATTTTGGCCTGTGCCTTCAATTCTTCGTGTTTTAGTTTGTAGGCAGTAAGCATTTGCTCAACCTTTTCTGGTTTATCATTTGCCCGATTTGTAATCTCAGTTGGGTCCTCTTTTAAATTATAAAGTTCCCAAGCCTCATTGTTCAGTTTTACAATTTTCCAGTCTTGTTGACGGAACATACGGAATTTATCTGTCCATCCTGACATAAAAAAATCAGGTTCTTCGCGCTGTTCTCCTTTCAGAATTGGAAGCATTGAATTCCCTTGTAATGGTTGACTTTTTATTGTGCCGTACTTTTTAGGGAACTTGGTTTTTGTGGCTTCCAACAGGGTAGGCACGATATCAACGATATGCCCTTGCTGATGTGTTAATTGGCCCGCTTTTATTTCATTTGGCCAACGCACAATACAATGTGTTTGTGTGCCGCCTTCGTGACCATATTGCTTAAAGTATTTATAAGGAGTATTTCCTGCATTTGCCCAAGCCGCCGATAGTGTGCGGAAACCTTCAGCAACGCCTGGAGGATTGTCAAAATCGCGATTACTATCGTAAGGGCACGAACCATTATCCGACAAGAAAATGACAATGGTATTATCAGCAATTCCTTTTTCGTCGAGGTAGTTTAAAACTCGTCCAATATTTTGGTCCATGCGGTCCACCATTCCTGCAAAAACCGACATCTCCAAATCCATTTCATCCTGTTCCGTTTCATTTAACGTTTCCCATGGACGATACATCGGAATTTTTTCGCGAATAGCATCATCACCTTTTGGGTGGCCAC
>JAUVDE010000119.1 GCA_030595485.1 Draconibacterium sp. | reverse complement strand
ACGGAAACACTTACACATCAAACAACAACACAGCAACTTTTACATTAACAAATGCAGCAGGTTGTGATTCAGTAGTAACTTTAGACTTAACAATCACCGAATCAACATCAGGAACAGACGTTCAAACAGCTTGTAACACTTTCACCTGGATTGACGGAAACACTTACACATCAAACAACAACACAGCAACTTTTACTTTAACAAACGCAGCCGGATGTGATTCAGTAGTAACTTTAGATTTAACAATCACCGAATCTGAATCAACTGAAGAAATTGTTACAGCTTGTGATTCATACGAGTGGAACGGAACAACTTACACGCAGAGTGGAGTTTATTCTAAAAGCTTTAATTCAGATTCAGGATGTGAGTTTACTGCTATTTTAAACCTTACAATAAATGGTTCAGTTACAACTGCAATAACAGTTGAGGCTTGTGATTCATACAACTGGAATGGTACAAGCTATACTGAAAGTGGTGTTTCTACTGCATTATTCACAACTGATTCAGGATGTGATTCAGTAGCTATTTTGAACTTGACAATACATAATTCAGTTTCAACAGAAGAAAGCGTTTCAGGATGTGATTCATACGAGTGGAACGGAGCGATTTATACAGAATCAGGAATTTATACGAATACCTTTGCGACAGTTTCGGGTTGCGATTCATTGGCCATACTTAACCTTTCAATAAATGGTTTGGTAACAACTGCAACAACAGTTGAGGCTTGTGAATCTTTTACCTGGAACGAAACTTTATATACACACAGCGGTGTCTACCCCCAAACTTTTACTACCGCTTCAGGATGTGATTCAACTTCAATTTTGAATTTGACGATTAATAATCCGGTAAATACTGAAGAGAATGTTTCAGAATGTGATTCGTTTGTTTGGAATGGCACAGTATATATCCAAAGTGGTAACTATACTGGAATGTTTCAGACTTCAACTGGATGTGATTCAATGGTAAGCTTGAATTTAACGATTCTTGATTGTGCTGTTGAAGAAAAATTGGATGATATTGATGATGACAATGATGGCATTCTTGATATTCATGAAATGATTTGGGATAATTCAACTTCAGATTATCAGGATATTGATACCGATGGTGATGGTATTGTTGACCGTTTGGATATTGATTCTGATGGTGATGGTATTCCTGATAATATTGAGTGGCAGCAAACTTTGGAAGAAGGTAAAGGTCACGACGATGATAACGGTTATACATACATTGCACCTACAGGAATTGATTTGAATGGAAATGGCTGGGACGATGCTTATGATTCGGAGATGAACGGTATTTACTACGAAGCATGGGATACAGATATGGATGGAACTCCGGATTATTTAGATTTAGATTCGGATAATGATGGTATCGACGATGCAGTAGAAGGTCACGATTCGGACGGTGATGGTTTTGCTGATGTTTTGGCACTTGGTAGCGATTCAGATAAGGACGGTTTAGATGATGCCTATGATACTTATGACAATGAAACACAAGATGAGGACAAGTATATAAATATATTTAGTACGAATGCACCGCTTCCTGACTTAAGTAATACAGGGAAACGTGATTGGCGAGAGGTATTGAATGAGAATCCGAATTATTCAACAAGTGTTGATATTGAAGGTTGTGAAATGATTATTCCTGATGGATTTTCACCCAATGGTGATAATATGAACGATTATTTTGAAGTTGCGTTCAACTGTACAAGTGGAACGTTAAGTTTTGAAGAGAAATACCCTGAAGCAAAAGTGGAGATTTTCAATCGTTGGGGACAACTGATATTTGATAAAGAATATTTTGGAAATGAAACGTACTGGGGTTCTACTGATGCCTGGTGGGATGGGAATTCCAATAATAAATGGCAGGTAGGTGGCGATAAAGCGCCTGTGGCAACTTATTTCTACATTCTTTATTTGGGTAATGGATCAGAGCCTATTACCGGATCTATATTCTTAAACAATTAGGATTAACCCGTAAACTGTAAAAAAATGAAATTCAATAGAAAAATAACACTAGTTGTAGTACTTGTAGCCATGCTGCTTACCTTGATTAAGGTTTCGGTTAAGGCACAACAAGACCCGATGTATACGCAATACATGTTTAATACACAAACCATTAATCCCGCTTATGCAGGTACGTGGGAATCGGTAGGGTTTATGGTTCTTGGTCGTCATCAGTGGACTGGTTTCGAAGGAGCACCCGAAACGTATACATTTTCGATGCAAGCTCCTTTGAAAAATGAGCGAGTTGCTTTGGGTGCAAATATTATTAGCGATAAAATTGGTTTTGCTAAGCGTTTATATTTTTTTGCTGATTATTCGTATTTAGTTCCGGTAAGCGAGAAAACCAATCTTCGTTTGGGGCTTAAGGGTGGTTTTACCAATTACTCACACAATCTACAAGACCATACTATTATCGATCCTGAAGACCCTGATTTTATGGGAAATATAAATTCACTTAAACCCAACTTTGGTGTTGGTGCATTTTTGTATGGCAAAAAGGCTTACGTTGGTTTATCTGTTCCAAGAATAATTAACAGCGATTTTCAAGATGATGAAGAGAATTTTAAAATTGAAGGACAATTAAGACATTATTTCCTCATGGCCGGTATGGTGTTCGATTTAGGCGAAAACATTAAGTTTAAACCAACTGCGCTTACAAAAGCATCATTTACTTCCGAAACCGGTACTCCTTTGCAATTAGACTTAACAGGAAATTTTTTGATTAAAGAAAAAGTGTGGTTAGGAGCAATGTGGCGTTCCGGCGATTCGTATGGATTTATAGCGCAATTCTTATTTGCCGAGAAATTAAGAATTGGTTATGCCATTGATTTTCCGACAACCAACCTAAAAAACCATAGTAAACAAACACATGAAATTATGGTTTCGTACGAATTAAGATTCAAAAAAGAAGAAGTAGTATCACCTCGTTATTTCTAGTCTGATTTTAGTAACGATGCTATTGAAGGGTATTAATATTTAACTTTTACAGCAAAACCTTTTTCAACTAATTCATCGTTAAGCGAAGTTGTGCTATCATCAAGCCAAACCGTAGCGATGTATCGTCCAAATTTACCGGTATCTTTTTCTGTTTCAACAAGCGCTTCAAAATTGTTGCTTTCTATTCTATTTATTACAAACTCTTTTGCTGCCATCCCTTTTTTGTACTCCTCCGAACCCTTTTTTACATTGTATGTCTCGGGTGTGTTAATTCCTTCGAGTCTGATTCGTTGGTGAGTGGTGATTTTGAAACCAAGGTCCACAACAATGTCCATGGTGTCTCCATCAACTATTCGTGCAACTTTTGCTTTGTATTTGTACATGGCTATTAATTATATAATCATTCAAGTTAATGCAAAATCATATCAATTCCAATCCTTGTTTAGCGGTCTTGTTTAAAAGGAATGTTCTTGAAATTATAATCACTCTATTATTTTCATGTTGAGTAGTCATTCTTTTTTATTGGTAATAGTGGCATTCTTTTAGTATTTTAGAAGAGCGTTTTATAGCCAGCTTATGCCAAAATTGCTCAAGTCTAAATCATCAAAAACCCAACAATTTGCATTAATACTTGCACCTTTAATTAGTCTCGCCATTATTCTTTTTGCCGATTTAGATCCTACAAACAAAAGTGTAACATACTGTTTGGCAGTTGCGGTATTAATGGCCATTTGGTGGATTACCGAAGCAATTCCTTTAGCGGTTACCGCCTTGTTGCCGGTTGCATTGTTCCCGTTATTGGGAGTTGTTGATGGGAAAACCATTTCAGGCATGTATTTTAACCACCTTATTTTCCTTTTTGTCGGTGGATTTTTAATGGCTTTTGCCATGGAACGGTGGAACCTGCATCGACGAATTGCACTTCGAATATTAATTTTTTTTGGTATCAGTCCCGGGCGAATTTTATTGGGATTTATGCTGGCCACATCGTTTCTATCTATGTGGATGTCGAATACCGCTACGGCAATGATGATGGTGCCCATTGCTCTTTCTATTATTATGAAATTGGAAGAAAGCCTTGGTGAGTTGAATATGGGTAGGTACTCAGTTGGTTTACTTTTAGGAATTGCTTACTCGGCCTCAATTGGAGGAATTGCAACTTTAGTAGGCACACCGCCCAACCTTTCGTTTGCACGAATTGTAAGTATTATCTTCCCCGAAATGCCTGAGATTTCCTTTGCCGATTGGTTTATATTCGCTATTCCTGTTACAATCTTGTTATTTATTGCCGCTTGGTTACTGTTGTATTTAATGTATAAACCCAAAAACAGTTGGCAAAATATTCAGTTAAATGACTTTAAAAAGGAATACGATGCTTTAGGGAAAGCCAAACCAGAAGAGAAAATTGTAATGGTGCTTTTTACTTTGCTAGCCTTTTTATGGATTTTTCGGTCGGGATTTAATATTCAATCTTTTGTTGTTCCAGGATGGTCGGGCTTGTTTAAATATCCATCCTACATAAACGATGGAACGGTTGCTATTTTTATTGCAATAATTCTATTTATTATTCCTTCGAAAACCGAAAAAGGGGAGCGTTTAATGAATTGGGAAACCGCAAAAAAAGTTCCCTGGAATATTGTTTTACTGTTTGGTGGCGGTTTTGCTTTGGCGCAGGGATTTGTCGATTCTGGTCTTTCGGTTTGGTTTGGCGAGCAGCTGGCCGGATTGGCTAATGTTGAGCCATTGGTGCTTACACTTGCCAACGTTGGAATGATGTCATTTCTTACTGAGCTAACTTCTAACGTTGCCACTACCGAAATGATTTTACCTATTCTCGCAGGTCTTTCAGTTAGCATCGAAATAAATCCACTTTTGCTTATGATTCCAGCAACACTGGCTGCTTCCTTAGCTTTTATGTTACCGGTTGCTACGCCACCCAATGCCATTATTTTTGGCACCAACCGAATTCGCGTAAAAGACATGGTTCGCACAGGTATTCTATTAAACATTACCGGAATTATTATTGCTACGCTGGTAATGTACTTCTGGGGAATTCTTGTATTTGATATCGATGTTACTGTATTTCCCGATTGGGCAGCCGCCTCAGCAGTGAAGTAGATGCTAGTTTTTAACTAAAACCACCCTTTACGATTTTGTGTAATTGCTTGGTGTAACACCAAATAATTTGGTGAAACATTTGGTAAAATAATTCGGATCGTTAAAACCAGTTCCGTACGCCACTTCATTAATTTTATATTCACCGGCTTTCAGTAATTTAGCTGCCTTTTTTAAGCGGGTATTACGAATAAACTCCGAGATATTAAACCCCGTAATGGCTTTAATTTTTCTGTAACATTGAGGTTGGCTAAGTTGCATTTGATCACAAAATAACTCAACATTAAACGACGAATCAATAATGTTTTTTTCAATCACTTTTATCGCTTCTTTTAGAAACAGCTGATCTTTGGAATTGCTAACAACCTGGTTTATGTTGTCAGGGTCAGTTAAGCTATATTTCCGTTGTAGTCGGAGTCTTCCTTCAATTAAGTTTTCAACGCTAAGCAAAAGGTGTTTTAAATCGAATGGTTTAGTAATGAAATAATCGGCACCCGACTTAATTCCACTTAATCGACTTTCTTTATCAGCCAACGAAGTAAGCAGTATTACAGGAAGATGGCTGGTTTGGAAATCAGATTTTATTTTTGCGCACAATTCGAATCCATTTGAATCAGGAAGTTTCACATCTGAAATTATTGCATCGGGATGTTTAGTCTCGGCTAAGTGAAATCCTTTTTTTGCGGTGTCGGCTTCTAATACAAGGTATTCAGCCGAAAGCATTTCTTTCATGTATGCCCGTAAATTATAATCATCCTCAATTACTAACAAGGTGGCTTTGTCGTTCTTCCCTGATTCAACTATTTCATTGCTCGGAATGGTTATGTAATCGCCAATTGTTGCACTAAGAAGTTCTCGCTGGCTAAATTCTTGACTATCAAAAACGACACTACTGTCAAAATGGTTCTTTCCCAATGGTAATTTAATTACAAATTCGGAGCCTGTTCCCGGATTGCTGTTTACTTTAATATCACCTTTATGTAGCTCAACATATTTGGCAACAAGGGCTAGCCCGAGTCCACTTCCGGCATTAGGCAATTTTCTTATTTGTTTAGATTGATAGAATCGATTAAAAATAAGAGGAAGTTTGTTTTCTTCAATACCAATTCCATTGTCTACAATAGACAAAATTGCATAAGTAGTTTCTTTTTCTTCAGTAGTAGAAACCCGAACATCTATATTCCCGCCATTGGGCGTATATTTAAATGCATTTGATAAAATATTATAGATCATCTTTTCAAGCATATCGGTATCGACAAAAACTGATAATTGCTCCGAGGTAGAACTAAAACCAAAATGAAACTTTTTTTGCCGCGCCATATCATTAAATAATGACGATGTTTTATGTACAAAAGAAACCAGATCAATTTCAGAAATGCGCATTTCAACATTATCGGTTTCTGCTTTTCTAAAATCCAGCAACTGATTAACAATCAACAATAGTTTCGAAGAGTTTGTATAAATATTACTTAGTTTTCTTTTTAGTTCTTTAGGATTTGTTGAATCAATATTTTCTATGAGATTTTTTAATGGGCTGGCAATTAGTGTAAGAGGTGTTCTGAACTCGTGCGAGATACTGGTGAAAAAACGTAATTTAGTTTTATTGGCTTCATCTACCTTTTCAGCCATCTCAAGCAGTATGTCGTTTTGATGCTGAATTTGAATATGTTGCTCGTTAAGCTGCTCGTTTTTTTCTTTGATGTTATTAGTGGTTTGTTTCAGTTCAAGGTTTTGTGTTTCTATGCGTTTTGTTTGTGCAATTAAGGTTTTTGTTTTTTCTACTACCAGTTTCTTTAAAATCCTTTTTTGTTCATGAATATTTCGGACACGCATATAGAAAATAAGAAAAGTAACTGCCAGAAGAGTTGTTATAAATAGTAAACGAAACCATAAAGTTTGCCAGTACGGAGGTTTAATTGTTATAGCAATTGATGCTGGATTTTCATTCCAAAGCCCATCAGCATTCGACCCCTTAACTTTAAATATGTATTTGCCTGGTGGAATGTTTGTGTAGCTTGCAATTCTTCGGGATCCGGCTTCAATCCAATTGTCTTTTTCCCCGATAATAGTAAGGGTGTATTTATACTTGTTCCTTTCTGAGAGGCTGTAGCTTAAGGCAGTAAATTTAAAACTAATTGCATTTTGTTTATGGTTGAGTGTAAGTTGTTTTGTTTCACTTATTTGATTAGCAGTAATTTTAGGATGAGAAACAGGCGTTACCTTTTTATACTGAATTTCCATTCCTGTAATAATAACAGGTGGTACAAATGGATTTGGTTTAATTTCATCCGGATCGAAAACATTCAATCCTTCAATTCCTCCCATGTATATTAATCCGTTTTTATCTTTAAAATATGAAATTTCGTTAAATTCATTATTTTGTAGACCATCATCGAAAGTGTAGTTATGGAACTCTTTCGATTTGGTGTCGTAACACGAGATTCCCATATTTGTGCTGCACCACACTTTTTCGTTATCATCTGCAATAACGGCATAAACAGTATTGTTAGCCAGTCCTTCTGAGTCCAAGTATCTTTGCGTTTCTCTGTTTTTAGCATTTAAAAAGTAAAGTCCACGGTCGGTTCCAAACCAAATGTTATTGGGTTTAGTTTCGCAAATCGAAAATATTTTATTTAAACTGGTTTGTCTGTTTCCTGTGTCTCCCGAAAATATTAGTTCAAATGTTTTTGTATGGATATCAAAAGTATAGAGCAAAGAATTATAGGTTCCAATCCAAAGTTTACCGGCATGGTCAGAGAAAATAGAACTTGGGCTTAGTTGCAAAGATTCACTGTCGGGGCCTTTGGGGTTAAATAGTTCAAAACTGTTCTTATTTGTATTGTGTTTTAAAAGTCCACTTCTGGTGGCCAGCCATAAATTGTTATAGTCATCAGTTACCGATCCATTGAATGATGTAATATAAATGCCTGTATTTTGTTCTATTAGTTTCGAAAAATCAGATACAATACCGTTTTTATTAATCAGAACTATCTTTTCTTCACAATTCACTATTACGCCATTTGCGGTTGATGTAATTGCTCCTAGGAATTGTCCCGTAAAATATGTTTTTACCACATCAATGGAAGAGAGGTTTGTGGCAAAATCTTCTCCATGAATCTCGAGAAGTCCATTTGCGGTGCCTAACCAAAGAATTCCGTTTTTATCAGTATGAACTGACCGGATGTCTTTTGTTGCAATTTCAACCGAGTTGTTTTGGGAAAAGCTGCTGTACTTTGGAAAACGGTATTGATGAGGATCGAGCTTGTTTATTCCCCCCGAATAGGTACCAATCCATAAAATGCCCGACTGGTCACTCATTAGACAGTAAATGTAGTTGTTGTTTAACGATTCCGGATCATTCTCAACATATTGTGAAACTAAAAAAATATCTTTTCCCGAGTCGTACTTAGAAAGTCCATTATTTGTAGCTATCCACATATTTCCATCAGCAGTCTCAATTATATCATTTACAGCATTCGAAGCAATTGAACCCGGATTCCCATCGTTCGAATAGTTTTTTAGCTGAAGAGATTGGGGGTGAAAGACAAAAAGTCCCTTTCTATTTGTACCAATCCATAAATTCCCTTTTACATCAAAATTTAGAGCTCTAATTTGTGGTTGCGTTGTATCATTAATGAAATTAATTAGTACAGGAGGCTTACCTTTTGCTCTCAGTTCGGAAGACCATTTATATAAGCCACGAGGAGTCCCCAGCCAGAGATTTCCAATGTTGTCTTGTTCTAAACAATTTATAGTACGAAAAGTATT
>JAUVDE010000002.1 GCA_030595485.1 Draconibacterium sp. | reverse complement strand
TAATCTTCAGGCCTGTGGTATACGATAACTCGATACCTTTTGCTTCAGCTTCGGGTTTAAAAAAGGAGAAAACATATTCGAGCGAATTATTTAGATTGAAATCGGAAATGATAAGTTCTGTCATTCCCGATTCAATTTTAGAAATGTCGATTAAATCGTTGATGATACCCAACATTCGTTTCCCACTTTTTTCGATGATTGAGATGTATTGAAGTCGGTCTTTATCAGTTATACCCTCATTTTTAAGCAGGTTCGCAAAGCCTAATATTCCATTCATTGGGGTGCGAATTTCGTGGCTCATATTTGCCAAAAATGCCGATTTTAGACGATCCGACTCTGTTGCTTTTTCCAAAGCCTGGGTTATTTTAAGCTCCGAGTTTTTCCGATGAATAGATAGACTAATTTGGTCGGAAACGAATTTTAGCATTTTCTTATCTGCTTCGCTGTATGCATTTGGGTTAGTGTAACTCTGAACAGCCAAAACTCCAATAACTTCGCCTTCTATTGCAAGCGGGACACCTAACCAAACTTCCGAATTGGATCCAATTTCCTCAATTTCACCTTTCGCTTCTAGTTCCTTAATGGTTTGTTTATTCGCCAACAATGGTTTTTTGTTCCGAATAACATGAGCCGTTAGCGATTTACCAGCCGGAAATGTTGTAAACTGATCTTTTTCATCAGCAAAAAATGGTAGCGAAAGCGAATCGGTTTCTTTATCGTATAAAGCAATAAAAAAATTGGTGGTATCGATAATCGAACCAAGTTCTCCCTGAATCTGACTAATTAGTTTATTCAGATTATCGGTGGTATTGGCAGCGTTCGATATATTGTAGACTACTTTCTGAATTTCTGCAGAACGTATTCGTTCAGTAACATCGAGGGCAAACGAGGCTACTGCAATTACTTCACCCTCTTCGTTAATTAGCGGTGTGTTATGCCATTCGCAAGAAATGATATCACCATTTTTGCAATAATTTTCATTGGTATTTCTACCGGTTCCTTGCCGCGAGGTTGCCTCCATCCAAGCCTGGTCAACACTATTCATAGCAGTTTTAGGGATAATTAAGGATGCATGTTGACCAATGGCTTCTTCTTTAGTAAATCCAAAAATTCGTTCTGCCGAAGAGTTCCAGCGTTTTACTTTAAAATCTAAATCCCATTCGATGGCAGCAAGTGGTGTTTGGTTGAAATGAAAAGCGAGGCGTTGCTCATTTTCTTTTTTCAACTCTTCAGCACGCATCCTATCGGTTAAATCGCGTGCTATTCCCAGAACAAGTGACTGCTTGTTAATGCGAATAGGATAGGTTGTTACCTCAATCTCAGTCATTTTTCCGGTGATGGCTTTAATTTTAAAATTGTCGGGGCTGGTTTTAATCCCTAATGCATTTTGAGCTAATACTTTCGTTAATCGACCAAAATCTCGTTTGCGAATCAAGGGAAGCTTTAATAAGCTTTTGCCTATCAGTTCTTCTTTTTTTTGATCAACAAGTTTCTCGGCAGCTAGATTTCCATCAACAATATTTCCTTTTAAGTCGCACAAGAAAATAGCATCAGGCGCATATTCAAAAATTATCTTTAAACGTTCTTCCGAACTTTGAATATTATCCTTTACTAGTTTTCGTTCGGTTATATCTAAGGCAGTAAAAATTACTCCTTTTTGTAGGTCAGTTTGGTCAAGGGGTGTCGATGATAATAAAATATCGACCAACTCGCCATTTTTTCTTTTCCAGATAGTTTCCAGAGTTCCGGTGCCAAATTCTTCAATCTGTTTGTATTTTTCAATACCCACATGATTGTATTCAGCATCGTTCTGATACAATATACGGCTGCTTTTTCCAATCAGCTCATCGTGCGAATATCCGGTGATATCACTTACTAGCGGATTGGTTTCAACAAAAATACGATCGCACAACATGCCAATCCCTGCTGGTGCTACATGAAATATTTTTTTAAGGGTTTTGCCACTTTGCTTTTCCGCTTTTTCCAGTTTTGCAATGCGATTTTTCAGTCTACTTATTTCGTGTTGCAAATCTTCAGTGCTTTTTAATTCTGTACTCATAAATTCACAATTACAAAAATATTTTTTGTGGTATTTAAAGAAGCGTATTCTATCTGATAATGGTTGTAATAAACAGTTGGCTAAAGATAGTTTTTTCGTAGCAATTAAATAATCCAGCGATTTCATTATTTTTGGTGACAAATAGAACTAAAAGCAAAATACCCTACTATGAAGATTGTAATTCTGGATGGTTATACCTTAAATCCGGGCGACCTAAGTTGGAGCGAAATTGAAAAATTTGGTGAGTGTAAAATTTACGACAGAACTTTACCCGAAGAAACCTTGGAAAGAGTGACTAATGCAGAGGTTATTTTCACCAATAAGGTGCTTATATCGAAAGAACTGATGGCCTGTTTGCCCAAGTTAAAGTTTATTGGAGTTTTAGCCACCGGATTTAATGTGGTCGACACCCTTGCTGCAAAAAAAGCGGGGATTGCGGTGTGTAATATTCCGGCTTATAGTACGCAGTCGGTAGCTCAAATGGTATTTTCTCATATTTTACATTTTGCTCAGAATATTTCGGGTCATGCCAATTCGGTATCTAAAGGTGAGTGGGCCAAAAGTAAGGATTTTGCTTATTGGCTTACCCCGCAAACTGAACTGGCCGGCAAAACATTGGGTATTATTGGATTTGGACAAATAGGGCAGGCCGTTGCTAAAATAGCCTTGGCATTGGGTATGCAAGTTGTTTTTAACAACAGAAGTAAAAAGGACACCAAACTTGATGCTGTACAGGTTGATTTGGATACACTTTTATCTGAAAGTGATTTTGTAAGTATTAACTGTCCTTTAACTGATGAGAATAAAGGTTTTATTAATAAAGCAGCCATAGCCAAAATGAAGCCGAGTGCTTTTTTAATTAACACTGGGCGAGGGCCACTTATTAATGAACAAGACTTGGCAGAAGCTTTAAACGCAGGGCAAATTGTCGGTGCCGGTTTGGATGTATTAAGTGTTGAGCCCGCCGCTGCTAATAATCCTTTACCGACAGCAAAAAACTGTTTTATTACACCACACATTGCTTGGGCTACTTTTGAGGCTCGCCAGCGTTTAATTCAAATTGCAGGTTCTAATTTAAAAGCTTTTGTTGAAGGAAAACCAATTAATGTTGTGAATTAAGTAGGTATTTACACCAAAAGCTTATCAAAATGAGCGATAAAAATCGGTTCTTTTTTCCTTCTTCTTCATTGAAAAATAGTTTCGTAACTAAGGCTATGAAAATAGTTTTTGCTTCGAACAAGAAAAAAATATTTCAATTTTTTCATCAATCATTTTAACATGTATTTGGTATTACTTGATTTTGAAATAACCATCAGCAAAAAACTTAACCTTTTTTAGCAGAGATAACTGTAACCTTTGAAGCTTTTAGTGCGTTTTAAAGAAGCTTATAAGGGCATATTGTGTTTCTGAAATTACTACATATTGTTTTATTGGCATCGGTAAAATACATTTTAACGCTGCCTTATGCCATGATAATTGGTGTGGATTATAAATATGCCATTTTTGCCGTTTTGTTTGGCGGTATTGGAGGGTTTTTGTTTTTCTTTTACCTCAGCAAACCCTTGTTGCGTGGATTCCGTTTTCTATGGCCACATCTTTGTAAATTAGTCCCAGCGAGTTTAAAATACAGATATGCTTGTTACTGTAAAACCCGCAATAGTAAAAGGCAGTTTAGAGTCTTTTCGAAGCACAGCCGCTTTTTAGTTCATGTTAAAAGTACCTATGGTTTTTGGGGAATAATTCTTGCAACACCTGTTATTTTAACCATTCCCATTGGCGCATTCCTTGCCAACAGATATTATGCCCATAAAAAACACATTGTTTGGTATATGATTTTATCAATTATTGCCTGGGCAGGAGTTTTGTCGGGTGTAATTTTTTTATTTCCGGGTATATTCTTTTAATATTTCTCTGTTCTTCGTAAGTTGAATTAATCTTTTATCAGCATCCGAAAAATCTATTTTGTATAGTTTTTCAAAGCTCAACCATTTCTTATTAATATGATTATTGAGTTTTAAGTTGCCGCCAGAAATATTACAAATAAACGGCATGAGTCGAACTTTTTTGATTCCATAATCATGCTCAACTGAGTGCATTCGCTCTATTAGTTTAATAATTAATTCAAGTTCTTCATAAATTTCGCGAATAATACATGCTTCATCCGATTCACCTTTTTTATTTTTTCCTCCCGGAAATTCCCATTGAAAAGCATGGTCTGATTCGGGACCATTTTGGGTAATCAAAACTTTGTTGTTTTTAATAATTAAAGCACAAGTAACGTTTAACATGGTTTAAAAATAAAAGAAACTTTAGATTTATACGATTGTTTTATATTTGTTTTAAAAGATAGGCAATGACTGAAAACGAACTTTACGATATACTTGATTCGTGGGAAAATATAGAGCTTGTTAGCAAGCAGCTAATCGAGAATCCAAAAGGTTTTGATGTATTAATATCGTTGGCGTTGAATCATCCGAAGCAAAGAAGCTGGCGTGCTGCTTATCTTGTGGATAAAATTCATGACCAAAGTCCGGAGTTATTATTTCCTTATTTGCCAGCTATAATCGAGAAACTTAAAACTGAAAGTAACGCTAGCAAACGCCGCCATTGGTTGAAGCTAATTAGCATGAATTCAATTAACGAAGAGTTCTTTGGATTTCTTTTCGACTACTGTATTAATGCCTTTACTTCAGAAAAAGAAGCTGTGGCCGTGCGTGTGCATGCCATGCAAATTCTTTTTAATATTTCGGAAAAAGAACCTGAATTAAAGTCTGAAGTCTTGCAAATTATTGAGCACGAATTAGAGCAAAACCCCACTGCAGGAATTCGCTCGAGGGGTAGAAAACTTGCAACGAAACTTCGAAAACAAATTCAATAAAGTCATGTGTTTAAGAAGCTGCTTTTGGCGATAACTTCTGAATCAATACCTGCATCTGATCGTCTAATTCTTTACTTAATTCTTTTTGCTTAAAATTACGCGTTAAAATTACCATGTTACGCAAGGAAGACATTTGACGATTTCGCTCGTTTTCAACTGTCGACGCAAACTTATTGGGTAATGTTGTATAGTATTCTAAAAGACCTAGCGTGTTTTTGGCCATTACTCGAATAAGTTCGTTGGCTTTTTCATTAGCCCCGGCGCGGTAATATTGCTCAATTCCCTGGAACGAATCGTAGCTTAAAGGAACTTTCTCGTTCGGGAACAATTCAAACATCTTATCAACTACCGCAATTGCTTTTTCTTTCTTACTGTCGTCTTTTTCGCGAATACTTTCAGTAATGAGAGCTTGAGCCAAACGCGAAAACATTAAACGAGCCTGCATAATGCTAAGTTGTTTACGGTTGTATTCATCCATATGAATATCAGGATCGTTTACATTTCCCCATGTAAATTTATTCATTACGTTATCGTATAGAATATCGGTGTCAATGCGTCCTGCCATTGCTCCTTTTTTTGCTGTTTTAATGGGTACAAAACGATAAGCCAAACCTTCGTATTGTAACCAATCGAGGAAATGAACATTACCCGTATAAATCAAACTATGATCGATGTAAACCGGGCGCTCCCAGTTATTTGCTGCAATTAAATTAAGCAAAGCCATTTCACTTTTGGTAATCATGTTTTTACTTATCTTAAAATCAACTTTGTCAGCAATAAGTTCTTCATTTTCCGGTTTAACGGTTCCGCTTTCAAGGGCTTTTTTCTTGTCAACCGTAATGTGGAAATCGCGCGAAGGAAGGAAATCCAACATCTGGCCGCTGGTAACCTTTACTTTGGTACGCACATCATCGCTACCTAAAAATTCCATGGCCTGGCTCAGTTCAACTGAACCTTTAATTCTGTCCTGAAATAGTACAGCATCCATTCGTCCCATGTAATATTTATCTTTTGTAAAAGTAAATGGAATTGGGTCGGCTTCGTTTGTTTTATACTGTTGCTGGGCAATGTACCAATCCATACCCAGGTAGCTAATGTTTACAATTCGAATGTCGGGGCGTACACCTTCAACTTCTTGCACATACCATAGCGGGAAAGTATCGTTATCGCCATAGGTAAATAAAATGGCATTTGGCGCACACGATTCAAGGTAGTTTATGGCATAATCGCGGGTCATGTATTTACCCGATCGATCGTGGTCATCCCAGTTTTCAGCAGCCAATACCCCTGGAACTAAAACAATTGAAACAAGGGTAGCCAAAACGGCTCCGGGTGCTCCCTTTAATACTTTATTGATTAGCGAATAGAAGGCAGGAACGGCCAGCCCAATCCAAATTGCAAAAGCGTAGAATGAACCAGCGTAGGCATAATCTCGCTCACGCGGCTGATAGGGTGTTTGGTTCAGATAAACCACAATTGCTATCCCTGTTAGCACAAATAACATCATGGTTACCGCAAAGGTTTCTTTCCCTTTTTTACCCTGATTGTATTGGTAGAACATACCGACTAGTCCAAATATAAGCGGTAAAAAGTAATAGACATTTCGGCTTTTATCGTTTTTCATAAAATCGGGCATATTATCACGTGGACCAACTTTACCCTCGTCGAGAAAATCAATTCCACTAACCCAGTTTCCATTGGCAAATCCTCCGTGGCCTTGTAAGTCATTTTGACGACCCACAAAATTCCACATAAAATAGCGCATGTACAAATGGCCGATCTGGTAGGTAAAGAAAAAGCGAAGGTTCTCGCCAAAAGTTGGTTTTTGAATGATTTTCACCTCTCCACGTTCGCGAACTCGAACAGAGTTTCCTTTAATCTTTCCCCACTCTTTATAGGTGCGTACATGGTTGGCTTTGTCGCTATACATTCGTGGAAAAACGGTTTCCAATTTTGGATCGTACACTGAACCGCCGGGCATTGCTCCTGTTACTTTATATTTTTCATCAACTCTATTGTATTGATCTTTTAAATCTTTTGTGCCTGTTCTGGGGGCATTGTAATACTGGCCTTTAACCAAGGGGCGGTTGCCATATTGCTCACGGTTTAGGTACCGTACCAGTGCAAATGCATTGTCAGGGTGGTTTTGGTTCATTGGCGGATTTGCCGATGCACGAATTACAATAAGCGCAAACGATGAATAGCCAATTAAAATAACAACCACCATGGTAACGGCAGTATTCCAAACTACCTTATTCTTTTTGCGGGTATAATTAAGCGCCCAAACTGCTCCTGCAATAATTAAGGCTGCCATAAATAAAATACCTGAGTTAAAGGGGAGTCCAAAACTATTTACAAAAATGCGGTCGAAAACAAAGGCTATTTTCGGTACCCAAGGGATAATTCCATACTGAATACCCAGCAAAATACCCATAGATGCAGCCAAAGCATAAATCACTCCTTTCCACGAAAACTCATATTTTTTGAAGTAATAAACCAATCCGATTGCAGGGATAGCAAGTAAGTTAAGCAAGTGAACACCAATTGACAAACCAACAAGGTAGGCAATAAGCACCAACCAACGGTTTGCGTGTTTTTGGTTGGCAACATCTTCCCATTTTAAAATTGCCCAAAAAACAATGGCTGTAAAAAACGACGACAGCGCATAAACTTCACCTTCAACGGCCGAAAACCAAAACGAATCGGTAAAGGTAAATGCCAAAGCACCAACCAAACCACTTCCCCAAACTGCAATTTGTTCGCCTGTAGCTAATTTTTCGGAAGGAAATAGTTTTTTAGCTAGATGTACAATACTCCAGTATAAAATCATTACCGTAGCTGCGCTGGCTATTGCCGAAAGCGAATTTACCATAACAGCAGCTTTGCTAGCATCGGGAGCAAACAGCGTGAAAATTCGTCCTAAAATCATAAAAGTAGGAGCACCTGGAGGGTGACCAACCTCAAATTTGAAAGCACTGGTAATAAATTCACCACAATCCCACCAGCTAACCGTTGGTTCGAGCGTTAAAAAGTATGTAATTGAAGCGACTGTAAATACCAGCCAGCCAAGAATATTATTAATTAATTTGGTGTGTTGCATGATTGATTTTTTAGAACAGAGGCAAATATAAGGTTTTACTCATGAATGACTAATATTGAAATAGTAAAATACATATTTGAGAAAGATTAAAATTTATGAGGTATAGCAGATGTTCTCAGAACAAATGAGCTAGTTTGAACAGGTGAAATTATAGAAAAACTTGAAAATATTTTATTCCACTATTTGCAGAATAAATATTTTTTATACTTTTGCACCGTCTTTAACGAAAAGACAAATAATGATTGTCCTGTGGTGTAATTGGCAACACGTCTGTTTTTGGTACAGAAGAGTCCAGGTTCGAGCCCTGGCGGGACAACTTTTAACTTCAAAAAGCTCTGAAAACATAATGTTTACAGAGCTTTTTTTATTGGGTGGTGTCAAGTTTGGTGTCAAATAAATTCTTATTTATTACAGTTAGTTTGAATTCATTCTGAGAAAATTAAGATAGGTGTTTCCCAAAATCTTCAACAAAGAATTTTAAATTTAAACCAGACATGCCCTGCGGGTTGCAAAAGACTACGGCATAAAGCCATTCATTCCAAAATCGGAAAAGTTGATTTTCTATTATAGTCATATTACTGTAGAGCAAAGGATTAAAATAGAAGCATTATTAAAAGCAGGGCATAAAGCTTCATTTATTGCAAAACAGCTTAATATCCATCGCTCATCTATCTACAGAGAGTTAAAGCGGAATGGATATGCAACTTTCTTCGATGGCAGTAAACGAATTCTTAAACAAAATTGATCCATTTAAGTCTTGTGACGAAAATGTAAATGCAATTGTAAGAGTTGGTATTTCCGATAATTTATTTTGATTCGAAGCAGATGGTGAACCCGATAAATACCTTGTAAAATCAGTTGGTATAGGAGATCGGAAACCATTCATTGGTATTATGGGTCTTTAGTAACAAATTTAAATTAGATGCTATCCCAAGTGGGTAGCATCTTTTTTTAAACAATCAATGCACCAATTTTTTAGATGGTGAATTATCATTTTTCGTGAACTCCAATTCCAAATAAAGCAAAGTCATATTTCACCGGATCTTTTTCATCCAATAACCTTAGTGAATTATCTAATTCTTTTACTGATTTTGCATCATCTTGTTTTCGTTTCAGCAAGCCAAACCTTCTCGCGATACGCCCAGAATGTACATCAAGTGGGCAGGACAAAATAGAAGGTGATATTTCTTTCCATAAACCAAAATCGACCCCACATTTGTCGTCACGAATCATCCATCTTAAATACATATTTATTTTTTTTGCCGCAGAACCTTTTAAAGGATCTGGTAAATGCTTTTTTGTACGAACAAGGTGTGGTATTGAAAAGAACTCTTCCCTAAGATGGTGGATTGCTGGTTGTAGGGATTCTGAAGTTTTGTGCTTGTTAAAAATACCTTCCAATCCATCCTCTTTTATATATATATGTTTCAATGCATCAATAAAAGTAATCAAGTCTGTAAAATTAAAGGTTCGGTGGACAAAACCATCCATTTTCTGTAAGTGTTTATCCTTATGGTTGAGAATAAAATCATAAGGAGAATTACCCATTAATTCCATCAAACGTTTAGCATTCCGAATAATCATTTTGCGATTTCCCCAAGAAATTGTCGCTGTTAAGAAACCGGATATTTCAATATCTTCTTTTAATGAATACATATGAGGTATCTGAACGGGATCAAGTTCAATAAAATCGGGTGTATTATATTGCTTCACCTTTTCATCAAGAAATTCTTTTAAATCAATTTCCATAAGACTATATTTAATGCTCTAAAAATAAGAAAATTAGGAATGATTCAAACAACTACCATAATTACCCGACTGAACATGTATTTGAGGTGGTTGGTGCGAAACGATAAAAGAGGCGTTGATTTTGGCTTGTGGAATGGAATCCCAAGTTCAGCGTTAATGTTACCGCTTGATGTGCACACAGGTAATGTGGGGCGAAAACTAGGCTTGTTAACACGTAAATCGAGCGATTGGAAAGCTGTTGAGGAAATAACTGAAGCACTTCGTAAATTCGATAAAAACGACCCTGTAAAATACGACTTTGCATTATTCGGGTTGGGTGTTTTTGAAAAATTCTAAATCTTCGCATCTTTGCTAATATTACTATGGGTAGAAATAATTACTTCCAATTCAAACAATTTACTATTCAGCAAGAAAAGTCGGCCATGAAAGTGGGTACCGATGGTGTTTTGCTGGGCGGCTGGGTAAATACCAAAAGGTGTGATACTGTTTTAGATATTGGTGCTGGAACCGGAGTAATTGCTTTAATGATGGCTCAGCGCACAAATGCCAAAATAATGGGAATTGAGATTGAAGAAAATGCGGCGTTGGAAGCCCAACAAAATGTAGCGGATTCGCCTTGGAAGGGTAGAGTTGAAATAGTACATTCTTCGTTACAGGATTTCGTTGAAAAGCAATCATCAACATTTGATTTAATTGTATCCAATCCTCCGTTTTTTAGCAATGCTTCAAAAGCCGGAAACAAAAATCGCACACTTGCCCGTCATAACGATTCTTTGCCTTTTTCTGAATTACTTTCTTATTCAGATAAACTATTGAGTGCCGAAGGTACATTGGCCGTAATCTTACCCAATGAAGCTGCAGGAAAATTTGAAACACTGGCACGTAAAATAGGATTATTTTTAACTCGTAAAATGGAAGTTAAACCCAAAGTCTCAAAAAATGTAAACCGCGTATTATTTGAATTCAGTAAAACCCCAAAAGCCTTTACAAAAGACCAGCTCATAATTTACAATGAAGATGGAAGCTATGCTGCGCAATATAAAGAGCTGTTAAAAGCATTTTACATGTTATTCTAACAACGAATGTTTTACAAGTAGTGGGTTTATCAGAACTAAACAAGAAACAAAAACGGATTAAAAACTTTATCCATTTTCTTCGAGAATTTCCGAATTGCTTCGTGGTCAACAGTTGAGGTGTTGTGTTCAATTTTGTCACTTTCTTTATAATCATTTTCTGAAAAGCTGTCATTTTCTCAAAGTCGAATTCTCCACCCAAACAAGCTGAAGCTTTCGCATTTTGTCTGAGTATTTCAGGGAAAGCATCGTTAAACTGAACTTGGGCTTTTTCTCCCTCTTCCATGCAGCAAATAAATAAGCCCAACTCCTTGTTTTTAAGCTCGTTTTTATGTTTCTCACAAAACTTTTTTATGTTCTTTTGAATTCGTCCGGCATGAATCGAACCACCAATAATTATTCGATCGAAGTTTGTTAAATCTGGATTTGAGTTTTCTTTTAAATTAATGAGTTGTGCTGTTCCTCCGAGGAAATCATTTAATAGGAAGGCAGTTTTTTCCGTGCATCCGTGGTTAGTGGCGTAGGTGATTAATGTTTTCATGTGAGTAGTACTTTAGTCGCTTTGTTGAGTTGATAAAAAATTGTAATCTGTAATCGAAAATTTCTATCTAAATTTAGAGCTAGTTATTGAACATTAGTGTTAAAAATCGGTTAATTCTCTATAAATATCGATGAAATAAAATACCAATAGGTATTAATATGTAAAAAACAATATATTTTTGCGCCGAAATAAAAGGAATACAGTATGATAATAGATATGAAGCCAGAAGTGCAGCTCGACACCAATTACTATAAAGTAGAAGATATTAAGAATTTATCGGAGCATACCTTTGTGCTTTCTTTACCCAAAAGCCGTTTCGAATTTGTGGCAGGGCAGCACATTTCATTGTCCATTTCGGGCGACTACCAAAGTCGCGAGTACTCGATTTATAGTGCCGAAAAAGGAGAGAACCTGCAGGTATTGGTTAAGGAAGTTGAAGGTGGCTATTTCTCACCAAAATTGAAACACCTGAAAGTTGGTGATATGGTTGAGATACATGGGCCTTTTGGAAAGTTTGGTTTAGATGAAAAACGTAAAGATTCGCATAAACATGTGTTTATTGCCAGTGGAACTGGAATTGCACCTTTTCACAGTATTGTAGAAAGTTATCTTGGGTTAGATTATCATTTAATTCATGGAGTGCGTTATGTTGAGGAAGGTTACGATAGAGAAGAATATGCTGATGAGCGTTTTACGCTTTGTACTTCGCGTGATAAAAATGGCGACTTTAATGGGCGTGTAACAGATTACTTAAAGATTACTGAGTTTGATAAGGACACCTGTTTTTATTTATGTGGAAACAGTGATATGATTTTCGATTCGATGGAGATATTAAGCGATAAAGGATTTGGCCGCGAAAATGTAAATGTTGAAGTTTACTTTTAACGAACGGTATTCTTTTGTGAAGAAGAACTACCTTTTGAAAAATGGCATCCAGTTAAATTCTGGATGCCATTTTTTTTACTTGGAATCAATTTTTTCTCCGAAAGCTAAATCACCTGCATCGCCCAATCCCGGCACGATATATGATTTTGGAGTCATTTCCGGGTCAATGGCACCCAACCATAATGTTACATTGTCAGCTTTAATTTTTTCAGCCAAATAATCAACACCTTCCTGACTGGCAATAATAGCCACCAGATGCACATGCGCCGGCGTTCCTTTGCTAAACAATGCTTCGTAACCAATTTCCATCGATTTTCCGGAAGCCAACATGGGGTCAGACAAAATCACAATTTTATCGTCGAGCGATGGAGAGGCCATGTATTCAAACTCAATTTCAAATTTACCACTTTCGTTGTATTTTCTATACGCCGATATAAAGCAGTTTTCGGCACGGTCGAAAATGCGAAGCAAACCATTGTGAGTAGCAAGTCCGGCACGTAAAATAGTCGCTAAAACCGGGTGTTGAATCAACTTTGGAACTTTTGCAACTCCAAGCGGTGTTTGTACATCGTTTACTTCAAATGGCAATTCTTTACTAATTTCGTAAGCAAAAATTTCGCCCATTCGGTTCATGTTATTCCGAAAACGAAGTGGATCTGTTTGAATTGAAATATCGCGAATTTCTGCCAGATACTGGTCTAAGATTGAGTGCTTGTTGCCTAAAACTTTAATTTCCATTGTTTCTAATAATTAGGTAAAAATTACATCGCCATCACCGTCTTGAAACTTAATTTCCGAATTGTTTTGTATTTCAAATGTGCTGTAAATTTTTTGTCCGTATTTTTTCAAGTGCAAAAATGGGAATTTTCTTTTAAACAACTGTTCTGCAATTTCTTTTTTATAAACAGTGGTCATTTCTACTTTATTCTTTTTGCAGAAATGTTTTAAGTAAGCAGTAATTTCTTTTTCAAACCCATCGGGTAACTGCCAATAAAGTGTTTTTAAATGCCCTTCACGAACAGAAAATAGAAAAAATCCAACGAACCCATTTTCCGAGTATACTTTTATCGTTTTATAAATAAATGAATTTGAAAACGATGAGAATGGATATTTACTGTTTGCTTTCGATTTTTGAGATGAAATCCAGGGATTATCAAAGATCCATTTTAATTCCAATGCTCCACGCGAAAAAACAGATTGTGATTCTTTAAGCGATTGATAACATTGTTGGTCAGGAAAGTCAAGGGTTTTAAAGGTGACCGATGAAATTATTTTTTCAGTAAAAAGGAACAAACGAATGGAAGAGTATATTGAAATAACCCAATCGATAAGAGAAAAAATAATTTTGAATAATATATTAGCGTTTGCATTCGGAAGTAACTTTCTAGTTTTTGGGAATAGGTAAGCCCGCACACCATTAAATTGATGGATGGGTTTAAACCAACCGGTTTCTACTATTAATTTTTCTGAATTGGGTATGTAATTCGTAAACATCAGCTTTTTATCCCAATCGGTATAAGCTTCTTTTAGCAGTTTTTTTGAAAAGCTTTTTCTTCTGAAATCAGGATGAACCCAAGCTCCACTACACCAGGCAAATCGTATTGTTTGGTAATCGGTTTGAATAATATCGGGAAGTAAACTTCTGAAAGCCACCAGCTTGTTTTCGAAAAATCCGAGGTACACTACAAAATCGTCGGGTAAGGCATGTGGATTGGCGAGGTACGATTTGCTGCGAATATCAGAAATTGGTAGGTATTCAAACTCATGGAAAGTTTTGCTGTTTACAAAATCTTCCAATTCATTCAATCGTATTTTTTTTATTTCTAAGTTCAATGTTTTACACAGGATTTACCCATTGCTTTACGGAGCTTAAAATACAAAAATTCTGCTTTTAAATTTTCTTCAAGATTACCTGCTTGTTCGACTGGATAGCGTTGCAAATGCGTGTCAATTTTATCGTATTTTACTCCAGCTGTTCCAAATGTAATATCGCAAATATTTTCGTCTTTAATACGTTGAAAGAGCTTCCTCGAAACTCCGTCATCGGTAAAAGGAAACGAAAAAGCCTTGACTTTCTGGTTGATATTTTCAGTAAGCCAGTTCATGCTTTTCCGCACGTGTTTAAATTGCTTTTTCTCTGATATTTTCCAAAACTCGGGATGTTTATGGCTGTGTCCACCTATTGAAAAACCTTTATGGCTTAAGTCTTTAATTTGGGCAGTGCTTAAATAGGGTTTTTCTTCGGCTAAAAAAGTTCCAAAGTCCAGTTCGAGTAGATCGGCAGCTTCATCTAAAATTGATCTTTGCGAAAAATCGGCTTTCAGTAAATTTCCCTGTGTCAAATTGTTTTCCAGCAGTAAACTCTCTGCCTCTGCGTCGGGGTGCAGAAGCATTTCTGTTAAAACTAAACTTGCTTTGTAGCGATGAAACAGTTCTTTGTTATCGACAAATCCTGAGTTGATAAAAAAGGTTGCGGGAATGCCTTTTCTCAGCAAAAGTGGAGCAACAATTTCAGCACACGAGCGCAAGCCATCATCAAAGCTTAAATGAAATACCTTTTCTTCAGGCCTCGGATTTTCGTAGATATATTCAAGCGAAACCGGTTTGAAATACTTCAGATAGAAGTCGAGTTGTTGTTCAAACTCCTTCTCGTTTAAGTAAGGGTAATTTAAAATGCAAGGGAGTGCTTGGTCACTAACCACATGGTAAAAAGGTAAAAAAACGGGTGTTTTTGATTGAAAAAGTTTTTCGGCCGATACAAACCGACTTAGCTGTTTACTTAACAATCGTGGGATGTGTGCCATTATTTAATTACGTTTTAACCACTTTAAGGGCAAAGGTAAACGATTAAATTTAAGTTGAAAATAGGTTTCGGCCTTTGCTCCAAAACCTTTGTAAAATCGTGCTACTCCAGGAATCATAGAGCCTTCGAAATCCAGAATCAGGTTTTTGCCGGCATTCGATTCAATAAATTTATTTACTAAAAAATACATTCCTCCAAGCGCTTTGCCTTTTTCGTTCGATGCGGCGTTAAAAAAGATTACTCTGTCTTTCCAGTGGCAAAAATAAACTGCGGCACAAAGTTGGTTTTCCGCTGTGTATACACCATAAATTTTGCCAAACCCTTTTTTCTGGCCATAGGCAATCAGGCTTTTTAATTTGGCCAATTCTTTTTCACCAATATTTGCCTGAAGGTTTGCTGCCTTAAATTCTAAATATTCTTCTAATCGAATTCCTTCAACTAAAGCCAGATTTTGTTTGCCTGCTTTTGAAATATTTCGTTTGGTATTTTTCGAAAAAGAACTTGATATGGATTTATAATCTTGAATAAGCGGTAATAAATAATTTTTTCGCGGATGAAACTGAATAGTTTCAGGTTCTTTTAATGGGACATTTTCCGAATTTATGTGTACGTCGGAATAACGGAAATTAGAAATGATATATTCATAAAATACCTTGGAAACTTGTGGTGTTGGCGAAGGGAAAATACCCAGCTGCTGCGAATAAAGAGCTTGATACAAATATTTAATTCCCAGTTTTTTACGAAAGGGGAGTGGCATTACATAATTGTAATCGCCCCAAACCAAAGCATCCCAAACAATTGCTGTGCGGTCGAGATGCCAATCGTAGGCGTAAATGCGACAATTTGTTGCATTATTAATACATCGGTTCCATTTTTCGGAATCGATATCAGTATGTTTTATAAGTCGGAAATTCTTTGTTTTATTCATTCTCCATCATTTCTTCCACTACTTCTGTATTCTTTTCTTTTGACCACTCAAAACCCAGTTGGTTCATTTTTTCAAATACTTCGCGGTATCCTTCCCACTGACCAATGTTGTTTACGGTTTCATTGTGCCAAACGCTTACAAAAGTACCACCTACATTTTTAACTTCCTGCATAACTTGTTTAATTTCTTCAAAAGCCTGTTCAGGATTTAACTGCATGTAGTGGCGTAAAGTGCCATCCATAATTTGGAACGGAATAATTTTGAGGTTTGTTGTGGTTTCATGTTTTAAATCGTAAAAATAATAGGGTGTACAAATGCCTCCGCGGAAACCTGACTGTGCCGCGTAACCCAGCGTATAATCTTCAGAAATACCTGCCTTTATCAATCGCATGTAGGTTTTCGGAAATTTCAACATTAAAAAGTGTTGACGGCTTTTATTTACTTGATTCCCCAAGATTTCTTCCAAACGTTGCTTTTCCATTCTCACACGTTTTTTGCCTCCCTTTTTACTGGTGGCAAACGAAGGATGAATTCCAACATCATACTTCTCCGAAGTTTTTTTGATAAGCTCGCGGTATTCTTTATTGGTGTGGGCAATGTTCTTATCAAAGCGGCCATAATCGCCTAGCAGGAAAAAGAATTTTACCTTATCCTCGTTTCCTTTAAAAACCGAATCGAGATATGCATAAGTATCGTAAGGATCGGGTATTTTGCCCGAAAGCACTTTTTTGCGTTTTATATGTTCTTCCATCCCGCCTTTTACAACTGCTTTGGCCCAAGCTGCACTTGTTCGCCAGAAACCTTTATGTTGGTAGGCATAGGCATTATCCACATCAATGCTTGAAATGAATTGGAATGATTTCTCCGGAAACTCAAGGTCGGGGTGTATCTCTTTTAGTTTTTCAGCCAATAGCTGAGCCCAAATATTTACAATGGGTTTTTTTAGCACCTTATATTTCGATAGAATACTGTTTTGAACCGGATAACGATTGAGTTTATCGCGGTTTTGTTCGGTATATTCTTCGTGGCGTGTAACAATGTAAAATGCTGCAGCAAAGGGATCAAATGGTAACGATGAATCTTTCGAACTTTCGCAGAAGTATTTTTCACCTTCGTACCAAACCGAATTGATTGTGGGTGTGAGCAAAGCTTTACATTGTGTAATTCTATGCGGTTTTATATAAAATTCCTTGCCAAATTTCTCGCGCGAATAATTGATTTTAGCAAATTCTGTTTTTTGAAATTCTACAGAGTTTGTTGTAAAAGCAATTTCTACTTTCAAAATCTGGGTAAACATTAATTTAAAGATGTACTCAATTCGGGGCGTAACTTCTTCGGCATAAATTAATATCATTTTAGTTCGATTTTAGTTTAACATTCCTTCGTCAGCGAGGCTTAAATACTTATCCTGACCAATTATAATATGGTCGAGCACAGAGATATCCATTAGTTTGGCGGCATCTTTTATTTTTCGTGTTATTTGCAGGTCGGCATTCGACGACTGCGTGTTTCCCGAGGGATGATTGTGGCAAAGAATGATGGAACTTGCCAGTTTATCCAAGGCATTTTTCAGAATAAGTCGAACATCGATTACAGTTCCCGATATTCCACCTTGACTGACCATAAATGTGTCGATAATTTTATTCCCGCGATTAAGCAGCATTATCCAAAATTCTTCGTGGTTTAAATCACCAAGCATCGGCTGGAAAAAATCGGCGGCATCCTTACTACCTGTAATTTTCTTTTTTTCGAATACTTCGGCTTCTTTGCGGCGTTTGCCCAGTTCCATGGCGGCTGCTATACTTACAGCTTTTGCCTCACCAATTCCGTTAAAGGTTTTAAAAAAGTCGGTGTTTTTTCGGCCAAGCTCGTTTAGGTCATTACCAACCGCGGTTAATATTCGTCGTGAAAGTTCGACAGCAGTTTCATCGATACTTCCCGATCCAATCAAAATGGCAATTAATTCCGCATCGCTAAGCGTACGCGAACCATTTGAAAGTAGTTTTTCGCGTGGTCGGTCTTCAACAGCCCAATCTTTAATATTGAGTTTTTTATATTCGCCCATTTGATGTGGAGTATCCTGATTTTGATTTCAAATAAAATAGCCAGCAATTCTAAAATTAACGATAATAAATGATTTTTGGAAGCAGCAAGTACTAGTTTCAGAACATATGCATCAGAAATAGTACACAAAAAAAGCCGCTTCCGACAAGTGTCGAAAGCGGCTTTTTAAATATTGTATTGAGCTATCTACTAATAGAAATTAGCTCTATTGTCTTCAATTTCAACCGAGTTGCGGTGTGCATTAAATGCTTGCGAAGTAACACGGTAACCTGTTGTTTGTGCTAAACGGTTTTGCTCGGCAGCAACGTTTGCTCCAGCTCCTTCATTTTCGGAAGTAACCACTACAACAAATACTCCATTGTTTCCAGCAATTGGTGTCGACATTTTGTCAACTCCCGATGTAGAAACAGTTCCGATAACTGCAGGCTCTAAACCAATTCCAGGAATAGAGAAAGAGCTAAAGTTAATGTTGCTTGCATTTTGTACTTCAGCATTTAATTCAGCTGCAACAGCTGCTAAATCTGATTTTCCACTTAATGCGGTATTTACTTTAGCCACTAAAAATTCTGCTTTTTTCTCTTTGGTTACAGCTAGTTCAACACGTGCTCTAACATCTTCGAAAGGTGCAACACCTTCTTCGATAGCTTGTACCAAAACGGCAACTACGAAGTTATCGCCCAATTCGAAAATTGGTGATTCTTGTGTAGTTTGTAGTACATCACCTGCCTCAGCGTCGTATGCTGCTCTAATCATTGGACGTGCATTTTCTAAACCAACAATCTGACGTTCGTTCTCGCCAACGTTAGCAACACGTTTTGTTAATTTCTCTTCTGCAACAGCTGCATCAAATTGTTCTTGAGTTCTATTCTCACCAGCAAATTTACTTGCTTTAGCATAAATATCCTGGTAGGTTTTCGAGCTAGAAATAACATTACGTGTTAAGTAGGCTACCTGAACCTGTGGTGTTAATTTTCCACGTTTTGTTGTTTGAATTAAGTGAATTCCAAACTGTGTTCCAACAATTGTAACACTGTCGGTAGTATTGCTGAATGCAGCTTCTTCGAATGGCTTCACCATTTGATTGCGCTGGAACCAACCTAAGTCTCCACCGTTAATTGCCGAACCTTGGTCGGTTGAATTTTCACGAGCTAGTTTTGCAAAGTCAGCACCACCTTCAATCATTGTTTTTAAACTATCGGCAAAAGTTTGTGCTGCAAGCAATTCAGCTTGTGTAGCAACTGTCAACAAAATGTGACGAGCCTCAACTGAGTCAGGCATCATTTCCGATTTGTGCAATTTAGCAAGTGTGAATGCATCGCCATTGGCATAAGAACCAAAAACGGCATTAACTTCTGCTTTTTCGTCGTAAACCCAGGTTCCAATGTTTTCTGGTAAATTCTCTTTTGTGTTCCAAACGTTTTCGAAACTTACATCCGAATTAGAACTTACAAACTGAATATTATCTTCAGCTTTTTCAAAGTCGGCTTTAATTTCATTAATCCATTCTTCTGCATCTTTGTAATCTGCATCCGAAGGACTTACAGTATAAGTAATGTATTCAATTCTTCTGCTTTGCTCCAATTTGTATTCGTCTTGATTTGCATTGTAATAGGCTTTCAAGTCTTTGTCGGTAACTGTAACTTGGTCGTCAGTTATAGTACTGTGCGCAAGGTTTATGTAGTCGAAATTAACCGTTTTGTTTCCTGCATTTGCACTGGTTTGAGCTTCTTCGCTGGTTACATACATTCCTTTTGCAACCATGCTCGTGTATTTCGATTGGGTACGCTCATCAACAATTTGTTGCTCGATGTTAAGCCATTGTACACGGTCTTCTGGCCTTACACTTGTTTCAAGGCTTTTCAGAAAACGAACTACTGAAGCTCTGTCGAATTGACCAGTTTCAGGATTACTGAAAATTTGTTGTACAATTTGATGTGGGTTAGCACCTTGAAGCATGTCGAAAAGTTCGTCGGCACTAATTTCAATGCCTAACTCTTCGTAAGTAGCTCCCATAACAATGTCTCTTATGTTTGTTTGCCAGGCTTGTTCTCTCACCTGCGACCATGCATTGTCATCTAATTGAGTTGTTTGGTAATTTTGTTTGAACACTTCACCCAACTCTTCTACTTGTTTCTGAAATTCAGGATATTGAATTGATTCTCCATCGATAACACCAACTTCCATTTGGTTTCTTTGGAACACCGATGTGCCACCTGAAATAAGGTCGCCCAGTACGAATGCCGCCAATGAAAACCCGATTACAATTGCTACTAATAATCCTGCTTTTGTTCTAATTGTTTGTAACGTTGCCATTGATTTACAGTTATTTTATTGCAAATTTTATTTAATTTTTTCGAGCTACGAAGATAGCAATTATAACTATTTTACCTCGGAATTTATATTTTTTTTAACAGCTGTGTGTTAGCTTGTGTAAAGCTCTGGAATATAGAGTATTGGAATTGATATATTTAGGGTATTTACTCTGTTGAAAGTATGACTTTTACCAATTCTATTTTAGTGTTGGTGGCTTTTAGTATTTTGAAGTGGAATTTGCCAATATTTATTTGTGAATTAATTTTTGGAATACTCTCGTGATGAAAAAGAATGAATCCGGCAAGTGTCTCAAATTCTTCTGTTTCGGGTAGGTCAAAAAAGTATTTTTCGTTTAATAAATCAATTTCAGCTCTTCCGGAGAAAATGAATTCTGTTTCGCTAATTTTCTTTTCAATAATATCTTTTGTGTCGTGCTCGTCTTCAATTTCCCCAAAAATTTCTTCCAGAATATCTTCACTGGTCACCATTCCCGATGTCCCTCCAAATTCGTCGACTACAATTGCAATGCTTCGGTGTTCTTGAATAAAAGTACTCAAGAGTTTATTGGCAGGCATAGTTTCGGGTACAATTAATACTTTTTTTATGTAGGATTCAATTGATTTTGGGTTTTGAAAAAGAATAGATGAATGAACGTAACCGATAATATTATCGATGTTTTCGTTATAAAAAAGAATGCGGGAATAACCGGTTTCTACAAACTTTTGGCGGAGCTCACTTATTGAAACGCCTATCTCCAGCATTTCAATCTCGGTACGCGGAATCATAACATCACGCAACTTTACTGTTGAGAAATCGAGCGCGTTTTTAAATAGCTTAATCTCGGTATTTACATTTTCTTTTTTCTCGATCCCCGAATTATCTGTTTCGTTAACAAATTCATCTAAATCAATCCGGCTAAATACAAGGTTTTTGTTTCGCGTATTTACATCTGTCTTGAGTAGACCTTTAAATAATGCGTTGGTAATGCCAATTGAAAAACGTGTAATGGGGTAAAAAATAATGTAGAAAAATGCCAGAGGTACGGAGAATAAATTGAGTAGCGTGTTGGGGAAAATTCGAAACAGTGTTTTTGGTAGAAACTCGGCAAATACTAAAATTATTAAAGTTGATGTAACGGTTTGTAAAAGCAGAATAAATGATTCGGATTGGAAATGAAGCTGGAAAACCGGCTCGAGTAATGTTGCAAAAGCTATACCGTAAATTACCAGCGCAATATTGTTTCCTACCAACATGGTAGCAATGTATTGCCCACCGTTTGCAGTTACAAATTTTAGCAGGCGCGAGTTAAAGGGTTCCGATTGTTTATCGAGTTCGAGGCGAAGTTTGTTTGCTGAAACAAAGGCAATTTCCATTCCCGAGAAGAAGGCAGAAAGTAGAATTGTTATCAGAATCAGCAAATAAAGGTTCATTATTTAAATTTTATAGCCTGAGTTTTTGTTTGTTGTTGAGGCTCAATCTTCGGATTGTTATCACTTCCCGAATTGGCTTCAGCGTTTTGTTCCTTTTCGTCAACCGATATGTAAATAGTTCCTTTAGGGTTTTTAATTTTCCAGTTTAACATGTTTTGATCCGAGGTTAAACCTACTCCCGTAATTATCTGGTTATCGCGAATGATTTTCACAAATTCTTCGGTATAAATTTTTTCAGTTTTTTCTTCCCAGGTGAGAACTTCTGTTTTTAACGAGTCGCCTCTTTCGTTGGTTACAACCACATTGTTTTTGGCTTCCCATTTTTTTTCTTTAACAAACTGTTTGGCGTAGTCGGCAGTAATACTGGAGATAATGTTTTGATGTTCATCAAATTTTACGAGTTCCATACCCTCCGGAAATTCGTAATAACTTTTACCACCATTATCAAACTGAAGCAAAACGGGAGCCCTTAAAGAATTGCGAATTAAACCGGAGTCGGACATAAGGGTCACAAAATTCTTGGTTTCCAGAATTGGAAGCTCCTCTGGAGAACTGAAAGCCTGGATTTTATCAATCTCGTTGTTCTGGCAGGCATAGAAAAGTATTGCAGTCCCCAGAACGAGAACTGCAATACGAATATCTTTTATAAATAGTAAGATTTTAGAATCTAACTTTTGTGGTTTCATTTATCCAACCTCCAACTTTATGTGTTGAGCCAGCTTGCATTCCTTCCATAAATGCTTCTTCTTTGTTTGGCCAGTATTTACGGTATTTTCTTGATTGTTCAGAAGCATCGATGGCGCAATCTTCTCCACGTCGAGCTTTGTCGAAATAATCGCAAGCTAACCAGAATACTGCAGATTTTTCAAGATCTGTTCCCTTGAAGTTTTTAGATGCTGCAAGGTAAATGTTGCCGATAAGCATGTTGGCCTCGCAATAATCCGATTTTAATGAAAGTGCTTTACGTGCATCTTCGCGTGCACCCGTTAAGTTATTGTCTTTTGCATAACGTAGCAATCCTCTTTCGTAGTAATACGATGCCAACAAATCGTTATCTGTTTCCTGGTTAATCGCCATTTGGTAATATTCTCTGGCTTTTTCCATATCGTCTTTTTTCAAATAACGACGTGCCATGTTAAAGGCAGCTTCTGCCGATGGATCAAGTTGGTATAATCTTTCGGTACCTGTTGCAATAAGTTCGCTTTCTGTACAGTTTGCACGACGTAAACGACGTAACATTTTTTTAATAAAATCAGCATCGTCTATATTGTCTTGGTACTGCGGAGTAAATAATCTTATCAAAGCCTCACAATCAGCAGCGCCCGAAACTTCAAATATTTTTTCAACGCTAGGAATAACTTGTTCATTTATTGTAGTAACCGTTTTTTCATTTTCGTTAGCTTCAACAATTGTATTCGCAATTCCCATTACCGTTTCGTAGTTTTTTACAACTTGTTCTTTTGGTAATTCGCCAAGTTTGAAAAGAGCAACAGTACTTTGCATGAATAAAACCAATACCGGAGCCTCTGTTTTGTTGCCTTGTTCTTTTACCGATTCGCTTAACCACTGGTAACCCGATTTGTGAATTTTTTTCAGTTCGTCACCTTCTACCGAATTCTGACGTTCGTACAGTTTGTGCTTGTACCACGAAGTACCTTTTCGGCCCATAACGTATCCTCTTTTGCCGAAGTGTTCCATACGTCTGTCGTATAGTTTCATGAATTCATCAACAAGTGCATCACGTTCTTCATCCGTTTTTACATTTGCCAATTTGTGTTCAAACATTTTACCTCCGTGAATGTAGAGGTTTGGTGTTGAAGCAGGATATTGATTGTATAATTTTTCCCAGTGCGGGCTAGCCGAACTAAAATCTTTTTGTTTGTAAAACTCAGTGTATAACGAAAGTTCATTCATGAAGCCTTTATCCTGAGCTTTCATTAAGTCTTCTAACTTACTTAAGTTAACATCGCCACTTGCCGCTGATGATTTTGCGCCTGCTGTTGGAATTTCGCCGGTAAAGGCAAAATCAAATACATCGCCGGATTTACCTTCGATCTCAAGTTTTTTGCTTTCGTCAATAAAAGTAAATTTAATCCATTTAGATTTGGCGTCAGCTTCAAGTTCATACTTTCCATCAAAACTAGTCATCATGTCGTCTCCACCTTTGTGTACTTCAACAGTGATACCAGCTGCAGGTTTACCTTCCATGTAAACCGTACCTTTAATTACTCTTTGTGCCTGTGCAATGGTAACTCCCACAATTGCAATGGAGGCAACTAAAAGTGTTATGCGTAAAATAGCTTTCATAATAGTTTTATTTTGATTTTTTTCTTTTCGATTTTAATCAATTTTTCGCTTCATAAACCACAAGTCATGCAAGTTCAAACTGAAATTAACTTTTGCGTAATTTTCGAGCACCAAGTTGTAGTCTGTTGTTCCTCTCTTCCCGAATTCGAATCCAATATTCATTGTGGATGCCGATCGGTACATTGGTACTCCAACACCAAAACTTATGCCAAAGTCGTTTATTTGATGACCGTCGAAAGCGTGATAACTTTGCTCATACCTAAATCCGGCACGATATGCGATTCTTTTCACAAGACTTCTGATTGAATACTTTTCGGGTATCCATTCTCCACCAATTGCAAATTTATTTAAATCAGTTAAGAATTGACTGGGTTCACCAAAGAATGTAGCTTCCGACCAATTCTGATGTATGTAATCAACATTTATCTCATAAACATTCTTTTTCCTAAAAGATAGTCCACCACCAAAAGTGTAAGGAAGAACAAGCTCACCTTGCTCTTCTTCGCGAAAGCTTATAGTATCTACATCGGTAACAGTTGCCTGACCATTATAATACGAATATTGTTTTTGAATGATGTCTGTGGCAAATTCAGTGAAATCGGGTCGGTTCGCAAATATTGCCGCAAAAGTAACTTCCTTGTCATTTTTAAGCGGCAAAGTAGCCTGAAGTCCAAAATCGAAATAAAAGTCGCGAATTCGTATTTGAGAATAACGGTAAACACTATACATACTCGGATCGGCAAATATCAACTCTGAGTTTCGATCTAACTGGCCAAATAAGTAGCTAAGGTTAAAACCTACTGATATATTATCAATTGGCTGGTAGGCAAGCCCTATATAGGCCTTCGAAATTGTACCTGTTCCACTGTAGCTGGTTTGATAGGCTCCCGATTCAGGCAATTCGTCAGTTACCACTACTTGGTAACCTACATTAGAATAAGGACTAACGCCCATGGCACTGGCTAGTTTATCGGATATACGAAAGCTCATGGCAAGATAACTAAAGTTTACATCGTTAGTTTTCATGCTGCTCACATCTGTCTCGAATTTCGATAAACGCCCTTCTATACCAAACTCGAATATAAAGTTTAACGAATCGATGGCTGTGTATGAAGCCGGATTAGTCGTATTTATTTGAAGGTTATAACGGCTGGCAAGAGTTGCTCCTCCCATAGCTGCTGAACGTCCAAATGATGACGAATGCAAATCACCTAATCCGTATCGCGAATATGGTGATGATGTACTATTATTAAATTGCGCAAATAATACGGCCGGGATAAATAATAATCCGGCGATAAAAAAACTTACTCTACTAAATCTCCCCATTATGTTGTAAGATGCGGTTTAAACCTAAGCTGGTTAAATTAAAGTGTACAAAGAAAGAATTTTTTAATTTCTTATCAAAAAATTCAGCATCGCCCCCTGTTATAATAACTTTTAAATTATTATAAAATTCCTTAAATGAGGTAATTGTGCTGTCTACTTCGTACACAAATCCATTTTGTACCCCGGCTCTAATTGCCTGCTCGGTAGTTTGCCCGTATAATTTATTAAATTCTGCTTTCTCTATTTTTGGTAGTTTTCCCGTAAATTGATTTAGTGCTTTATAGCGCATTTCCAATCCAGGAGAAATATTACCGCCAAGGTACTTTCCTTCGGCGCTTAGTATATCGTAAGTAATAGCGGTTCCTGCATCAATTATAAGAACGTTTGTTTCAGGATGTACATCGAATGCACCAACAACGGCAGCAATTCTGTCTTTTCCCAAAGTTTCTTTCGATTTGTAGCAGTTATCTATAGGCAGCGGCGTGTTGTGTGTAAGTTCAATAAAAGTTTCAAATTTATTCTGAAGTGCTTTTTTTAGCTCTGCAGAATAATCTTTTACCGACGAAAGTATAACACTGTTAAGTCCGTCGTATTCAAGTTGCAACACATCGATATGCGATGGAAAAAACTCATCAACAGGAACAGTGATTAATACATCGCCTCGGTTACAAACCGAAAACTTAGTACGCGTATTACCTATATCTATTACCAGATTCATTTAGTCGATTATGCGTTGGCTAATGTCTAAAGCTTTTACCGAGTGGGTTAGTGCTCCAATCGAAATATAATCAACTCCGGTGTGTGCTACCTTATGAATTCGTTTGATAGTCATATTCCCTGAAGCTTCAACTTTAGCCCTACGGTCAATAATCTGAACACATTCCTTCATTAAAGTTGCCCGCATATTATCTAACATGATAATGTCCACATCGGCTGCCAGAGCCTCTTTCACCTGTTCAATCGTAGTTGTTTCAACTTCAATTTTTATACTCTTCGGTATTTTTTTTCGAATGGCTTCAACCGCCTGTGTAATTCCACCGGCAATTTGAATATGGTTGTCCTTAATCATAACCATGTCGTACAAGCCAAAACGGTGATTCGATGCTCCACCCATACGAACGGCATATTTATCTAGATGCCTATAGCCGGGTAATGTTTTTCTTGTATCCAGTATTTCAACTTTAGTACCTTCAACTTCTTTCATACAAAGGTTGGCATACGTTGCAACTCCCGATAAACGTTGCAAGAAATTCAACGCCTTTCTTTCTCCGGTTAATAAAGCCCTGTAGTTTCCTTTAAACTCGGCAATAACATCGCCCGGAACTACTTTGCTTCCATCGGGTAAAAGCTCTTTCCACTCCAGATTATTATCGAATTTTTTAAAAACCATTTCAACAACTGGTAGGCCAGCAATTACGCCTTCTTCTTTTGCTACCAAAAGTGCCGTTTTATTATCGTTAGGATCTATCAGATTATTTGTGGTAATATCTCCGGAGCCAATATCTTCGGCATAAGCCAAATCAAAAAGCACTTCGGCCGATTTTAATGTTTTCTCGTCCATCATAGCTTTATTCTCTTATGGGTTCAAAATGAATGTTTTCGTTTTTTTGTTGAATAATATGTTTCTTCAAATCAGGGCTCTCTTTCTGGAAATCTTCCCTGATGTGTCCTCCTCTGCTTTCTTCCCGAATCAAGGCTGCTTGTGCAATTAGTTTGCAAATGCTCGCTGCATTCCTGATTTTAATTAAATTGTATTCGTTTCCATTATTGCTAAACTCGTTCTTAATTTCGCTAATACGTGATAACGCAAATTCCAAAGATTTCTTATTTCTAACAATCCCTAAATTTTCGGTCATTAAACTGGCCAACTCATTTTGGTGAGTAAGAAATAGTTTTTCGTTATCTGTATTTAATTGAATGGGTTCCGGCATTTTCATGCTACAGCTTGGTGCTTTTAATTTTGCAGCTTTTTCACTGGCACGTTTTCCAAAAACCAAACATTCTAAAAGTGAGTTGCTAGCCAGTCGGTTAGCTCCCATTACACCTGTCGAAGCTACTTCACCACAAACAAACAGACCCGCAATATTCGTTTCAGCATCGAGGTTTGTGCGCACACCACCTACCATATAATGTGCTGCCGGTGCAATTGGTAATAAGTCTTCGGTTAAATTAAAACCGTATTCTTTTAAATGGCGGTCGATATTCTGAAAACGTTTCCGTATTTTTTCTTTGTCGAGATGTTTTACCGAAAGGTAAATATGTTTTTTGTCCGATTTTTGAATTTGACGAAAAATGCTGTAAGCCACCACATCGCGCGGAGCAAGTTCTGCCAAAGGGTGAATGTCTTTCATAAACCGTTCGCCTTTGTTGTTTAACAACCAGGCTCCTTCGCCACGAACAGCTTCACTTATTAAATAAGCTTCTTTGTTGGGAACATAAAGTGCCGAAGGATGAAATTGAATAAATTCCATATCGGCAAGTTTAGCCCCGGCTTCGTATGCCATTGCAATTCCGTCGCCTGTGGCAGTATGCGGATTGGTTGATCGTGCAAATACACGCGATAAACCTCCAGTGGCAAGAATTACAGCTTTCGTTTTGAAAACGATATTCTTATTGGTTTTAAAGTCGTAAGCTTGCACACCAAACATACAATTGTTATTGTGTAGCAATTTAATGGCAGCCACAAATTCAAAGGGCTGAACATTTTTTTGTTCTTTTGTCAGATTCAATAAAAAACAAGTAAGCTCTTTTCCGGTAGCATCGCCACCAGCATGTAAAATTCGTCGTTTGGTATGTCCTCCTTCAAGACCAAGTACATAGTCGTCGTCTTCTTTATCGAAAGACATTCCCATGTCAATCAGTTCCATAACACGTTCTTTGCCTTCGTTAACTAAAACATTAACAGCATCGTGGTCGCAAATGCCGCGGCCAGTAACAAAAGTGTCATGAGCATGTTGTTCGGGCGAATCGTCTTTGTTGATGGCTACAGCTATGCCGCCTTGTGCATAATACGAGTTACTGGTGTCGAGTTGCGATTTTGTGACAATAGCAACCGAGCCAAACTTCGAAGAGTGGTAAGCAGCGGACAACCCGGCCAAACCACTACCTATTACAACCGTATCAAATTCAAGTACTTGCATCTATTTTTATAGCTTTCTGCAAACGAGCGTGCAAAGTTAATATTTCTTTTAAGCAAATAACCTGAGTTCCATTTAATTTGTCGGTACAGCTTTGTAAAAGGGAAATATAATTTTCAGATAGCAAACCTTCTGTTTGTTTGCTAAGTGAAAGTGTGTTAGTCATGCGCATAAATCAAAGTTAAATTATCTAAAAAGGTCAACGGTGGGGCATGTCTAATTTGTTCAATTAGCATTAAAATTTGTGCTAATCGTTTATACGGATAATGTTATTACGATGTTAATGTAGTAGCAGCGTGAAAAAAGTGACCAATTATTTTAAACCTTTGTTGCTTGTATAAGTCTCATTGTTTTTGAACAACTAAGTTGGTCATCAATAAAATATTATCATCGAAACTATTAAAAGTGTAGAATAATCATTTCTAGTTCGAAAATTTTATGGATTTTTGCAGCTACTTTCAAATGCGATGAAATAACCTAAATTAGTAAAACACTCAAAAATATAATATAACCATGAGTTGGAGAAAAGTTACTTTTATTGTTGTCGCCCTTATTATTCTATTAGGGGGTTCGGCAGCTCTTTCCAAATTATTTGTATCGATGAAGCCTGAACAAAAGAAAAGGCCTGAGGTGGAGATGAAACGTTTCGTAAAAGCCGAAACTGTAAACTATTCCAAAATCGTATCACCACTTGTAAAACAAGGACGGGCAGTGTCGGGTAGCCAGGTTACGCTGGTATCGGAAGCATCGGGAAAAATTGAGCCTGGAGCAGTTGCTTTGCGCAAAGGGACATCGTTTAAAAAGGGACAATTACTTGCCGAAATTTATAAAGATGAAGTAGAGTTGGCATTAAAAGCCAGAATGAGTAAATTCTTAACTACCATGACTTCGTTGTTGCCTGATATGAAAGTTGATTATCCGCAACATTTAAATGCTTACGAGATGTTTTTCAGAGCCATTGATTTAGACGATAATATTCCGGAAATGCCGGTGGTAAAAGATGAAAAGCTAAAAATATTTTTAGCCAGCCGAAATGTGTTCAGCGAATACTATGGTATTAAACAAGATGAGCTTAGGCTGCAACGTCATTCGCTTTATGCCCCTTTTAACGGAACATTTACACAAGTTAATTTTGAGGTTGGTGGATACGTAAACATTGGTGGGCAAATTGCTAAAATGATTCGTACCGATCATGTAGAAGTTGAAGTTCCGGTTCCGAACAGCGAAAGCAAATGGATAAAAATTGGTGATAAAGTTAATGTGTTCTCGAGAGACCGGAGTTCGAAAAAGAAAGGAACAGTAGTTCGAAAAGCTGATTTTATCGAAATAAACACTCAATCCCGCAGTGTATTCGTGCATGTGACCAGTTCGGCAAACGATGAACTTTTAACAGGTGAGTCTAAAATGGTAGAGTTTCCGGGGCAAAATATTAATGACGCAATGGAAATTCCACGAAATTGTGTTTTTAATACCAGTACTGTTTACGCAATTGTTGATGGCAAACTAAAAAAACGTGAAATTAATGTGCTGAAACGAAATGAAACTACATTGATTTTTAATGGTATTGAAGTAGGTACAAAAATAGTGGTTGAGCCATTAATTAATGTTAAAGAAAATATGCCTGTTGGAATTGTGGGAGAAGAACAAGCCAAGCAACAAAGTAAAGGAAAAGGCGGACAAAAGTCAGGTGAAGGACAAGGGAAACCACAAACAAAATAAGAGACTTTAAGATGAAAAAAATAGTTGAAATCTTTGTAAGGTTTCCATTTTATGCCAACCTGATACTTCTTTTTCTAATAATAGTTGGAGGCATTAGTCTCTTCTCTATGAAGAAGTCGTTCTTTCCCGAACGGGAATCACATATGTTGAGTGTTCGGGTTATGTACCCGGGAGCATCGCCAATTGAAATGGAAGAAGGAGTAACTTCGCGAATTGAAGAAGCGGTTCGTTCTATTCCGGGTATCTACGAAATTAACTCTGTTTCTTCGGAAAACAGTGCAAGGGTTAGCATCGAAATTCAACCTCATTACGATGTTGACGAGGCCTTGATTGAAGTGAAAAATGCCGTAGATGGTATTTCGGCTTTGCCAACAGCAGCCGAACGCCCAATTGTATCCAAGTCTCGTACTTCATCTCCAGCAGCCAGAATACTTGTTACAGGCGATGTTGATTTAATGACTTTAAAAAGTTACGCCCAGCAAATTGAAGAAGAATTTTTGGCGTCGGGACTTATGAGTCAAGTTAATATTTCCGGATTCCCGGCATTGGAAATTTCTGTTGAAGCGCACGAAGAAGACCTTTTGCGATATGGTTTTACTTTTACTGAAATTCAGAATGCTATTGCCCAAAATAATCGTGATGTTTCCGGTGGTCAAATTCGTTCGGAGGAAGAAGAACTTTTAATTCGCTTACGTTCGCGAAGTGCCGATCCGAATAAAATCGGAAATATTGTTTTACGTGCAAATCTTGATGGTAGTGTAATAAGAATAAGTGACATTGCCGAGGTGAAAAAGAAGTTTTCGGATGTGCCTAATAAGGCTCTCGAAAATGGAAATCCCTTGATTAGCATGACTGTGATGAAATTAATTACTGAAGATTTAGATGACATTGACAAGTATGTAAAAGAATATGTGACAGATTTTAATGCTAAAGATCAAGGTGTTGAATTAATCTTATCACGTTCTTTTCTCGATATTCTGGGAACCCGATTGGATTTGCTTTATCGAAATGGTGGAACAGGTTTAATTCTTGTGGTACTTATTTTAGGAATGATGTTAAGCACGCGTCTTTCGTTGTGGGTAGCTTGGGGTATTCCAGCGTCTTTCTTGGGTATGTTTATCATTGTGAATTTGATGGGGGTTACTATTAATATGATGTCCTTGTTCGGAATGATTTTGGTAATTGGTATTCTGGTTGACGATGGAATTGTAATTGGCGAGAATATTTTCCAGCATTTTGAACGCGGGAAAAAACCCATGCGGGCAGCTGTTGATGGTACTGTTGAAGTTATTCCGGCAGTTACCACTTCTGTTTTAACTACTGTTGTTGCCTTTATTCCATTAATTCTCATTACAGGACGAATGGAAATGATGTATGAAATGGCTTTGATTGTAATCTTTAGTTTGCTGGTTTCTTTAATCGAAGCATTTTTTGTACTCCCGGCACACTTGGGTAACAAACAAGTTTTAAATCGTCAACGATTAAACAAAAAAACAAAGGGCTTAAAAAAATATATCGAACGTTTTTTTACCTGGTTACGCGATTATGCTTACGACCGGGTAATTAAAGTGGTAATCGAATGGCGTTACATTGCTCTTGCTGTTCCGGTGGCAATGATGGTTATTACTGGCGGACTAATTGGGGGGCAATTAATTAAAACAACTTTCTTCCCCCGCATGGAATTCGATTCATTTAATATAAACATTGCTTTTGCGCCGGGTTCGGGTGAAAAACAAACCTTGGAATATTTGGAGCGTTTTGACAGTATTGTTTGGGTGGTGAATGAAGAATTAATGGAAGAATACAACGACACGCTACCAATAATTGAAAACAGTATTATTCTTTTGGGCTCAGGTTTTAGCGGACAAGAAAATGGTGCTCACACAGGTAGTGTCGATGTCTCGCCTCGAAACTCTGAAGAAACCGGAATTAGTTCTTTCGATATTATTCAACGCATTCGTCAAAAAACGGGTCTCGTATCCGAGGCCGAAAAATTTACTATTGGAGCTAGAAGCCGTTTTGGCGATCCTGTTTCCATCGGTTTACTTTCTCGAAATATTCAGGAGTTGGAAGCCGGGCGCGACTTTTTATTGGCAAAATTAATGGAATATCCGCAGCTAAAAGATGTGATTAATACCAATGCCATGGGTAAACAGGAAATTCTGTTAGAGCTGAAACCTCAAGCCTATATGTTGGGATTAAACGAAAGTTATATCGCCAACCAGGTGCGACAGGCTTTTTATGGTGGGCAGGCACAACGTCTTCAGGTTGGTCGCGACGAATTACGGATTTGGGTGCGTTACCCAGCCGAAGGTCGTGAGCGAATTGGGCAGTTGGAAAAAATGAAAATTCAAACTCAGGCAGGTGATTTCCCATTAATGGAGTTAGTGGATTACGATATGAAACGTGGACCGGTAAATATTAATCGCTTTAATGGTAAACGCGAAATTCGTATAAATGCTGATATGGTTGACCCCGATGCTTCAGTAAGCGAAGTTTTAGAATTAGTGAAAACCGAAGTAATACCGGAATTAAAAATGATGTATCCGGGAATTTCCGTTGAATTTCAGGGACAGCAAAAAGAAAGTCAGCGTAATATGGGCGACTTAATGTTCCTATTTCCAATGGCGTTCTTAGCTATTATATTCATTTTAATGGTAAGCTTTAAATCTTTCGAGCAGCCTATTATTATTTTAATAATGATCCCGATATCAATATTAGGTGCTATTTGGGGGCATGGTTTACATGGTAAGCCACTTTCAATTTTAAGTCTGTTTGGTATAATTGCACTTACCGGTGTTATTGTTAACGATGCCGTGGTTTTTCTGTCCAAGTACAATTTGCTGATTACAGAAGGGAAAAAGGTTAAGGATGCAATTGTTGAAGCGGGAAAATCGAGGTTGCGACCTAT
>JAUVDE010000430.1 GCA_030595485.1 Draconibacterium sp. | reverse complement strand
CCTTTTACATCGTCAAAAATAGTGTCGTCGCAATTAACAACTTTGTAGAAATCGCCCAGCAGAACTTTAGCGTCAAATAAAAATTCATGCTCCGAAATCTTGCTGAAGAAACTTTCTTCTTCGTCAAATTCGTCGCTAATGTCGCCAACAATTTCTTCCAGAATATCTTCCAAAGTTACTATGCCGGAAGTGCCTCCATATTCGTCGACAACAATAGCCAGATGCACTTTTGTTTTTTGCATTTCCTCCAACAGCGAGCTAATTTTCTTGGTGTCGGGCACATAAAAAGGTTGCCTAATTAAGGTTTGCCATTTAAATGAATTTGCCTTGTGACTGTGTGGTAGAATGTCTTTAATATAAAGTATGCCGCTAACCTTATCAAACGAATCAATGTAAACCGGTATTCGAGAGTACCCCGATTTGTTAATCACTTGTAATACAACTTTAAAACTAGCCTTAATATTTATGGAAACCACATCAACACGAGGTTTCATAATTTCACTCACATCTTTGTTTCCGAACTTTACAATTCCTTCCAGAATGTCTTTCTCTTCCGAAAGTTCCTGGTCGGAAGTAAGTTCCAATGCCTGCGAAATTTCGTCGATTGAAATGTTCTTTTTGTGCTTTTGCAATCGTCGGTTTACAAATCCGGTTGAATAAATAAGAATGGCATTTATTGGCCTAAATATTTTTTCAAGCGTTTGTAAAGGCAGAGCCATAAATTTTGCAAAACGTAATGCAAAATTACTGGCATAAACCTTCGGAATAATCTCGCCAAAAAGCAATAGGAAAAAGGTTATCAATACCACCTGAAAAATAAACTCAAGCACCTGCGAATCGACAAAGCTTACCAGATTATTAGTAATAAAGACAGTAAGAATAATAATGCCCACATTAACAAAGTTGTTGACAACCAGAATTGTCGCCAGTAATTTTTCGGGATTCTCCAGATTTTTCAGAACACGCTCATTTGTTTTGCCTTTCGCATTCAGTTTTTGTTTGTCGGCAGCCGTTAACGAAAAATAAGCAACTTCCGAACCACTAATCAAGGCCGAGGTTAACAAAAGAAGCAGCACAATTAGTATTGAAATGGCTATTCCAAATGTTATGGGATGAAATTGAATGTTCCAGTCGCCTAAAGCGGCCAATAAAAGTAGCGGTTCTGTTTCCAATATACTTAATTTAGAATGCTCTAGAATGGAAGATCGTCTTCTGCGTCAGGTTCTTGAACCTGTGGCTGACTAGCAGCAGGTGACGATGCTTGTGCTGCTTGTACCGCATTTTGGGCTTGATCTTGCGATGCTCCACCGCCCTGATTATCAGCTTTGGTACCTAACATTTGCATTTGGTCGCCGTAAATTTCAGTGGTGTATCGTTTGTTGCCTTCTTTGTCGTCCCACGAGCGTGTACGAATTCTGCCTTCGATATACAACTGGCGGCCTTTTGTTACATATTTCTCAGCCACTTCGGCCAAACCACGCCATAAAACAATGTTGTGCCATTCGGTAGTGGTTACACGTTCGCCATTTTTAGCTTTGTACGATTCTGAAGTTGCTAGTGGAAAGTTTGCAACTGCTATACCCGAGTCAAGGTGTCTTACTTCCGGATCTTTCCCAACGTTTCCTACTAAAATTACTTTATTTACTGACATACTATTAAATTATTGCGGTTAATATTAATACGCTGCACGTTTAAAATTAGCCATTGGTTTTACTTTGTTGAATTCACCAAATTAAAGTCTTCAAAAAACTGTTCCAGTAATCTGGGTACAGCAAATTTAGAAATATCTTTTTTATTTACCCGAATTAGGGGACTAGTAATATTAATATTGGGGTTTACTTCAATATAAATAAGTTTTGCATAGATGATTTGGTGGCTTAAAACATGCTTTTTGGCCGCTGAAACCTGTTTTATATTAAAATCGTTCCCCGAAAAAAATGGAATTTCGTTTTGAAGTAAACCTTCATTCGAAAGTTCTGTGGTATTTTCCACAAGCGGAAGTTCGTAGAGGTTTTTCCAAATATCCTTCGCTGTTCTTTTCTTTATGTATACATGTGTACCATCGTCAATCAAATAATAATTGAAATAGCGTTTGCTCTGTTTTGTCTTTTTCTCCTTTATGGGTAGTTTATCGATTAAATTATTCTGAAGCGCAAAACAGCTTGTGGAAACAGGGCACTTTTTGCAATCGGGAGATTTTGGAGTGCATTGTAAAGCACCAAATTCCATAAGCGCCTGATTGTGCATTCCGGGGTCTTTTTTTGAAATTAGTACTTCGGCCAACTCTTGAAACTGCTTTTTACCTGCAGTGGAATCAATTGGCGTTTTAATGCCAAAGTAGCGCGAAAAAACCCGATAGATGTTTCCGTCAACGGCTGGATAGGCCTGTTTAAAGGCTATTGAAGCGATAGCGGCCGAAGTATATGGCCCAATTCCTTTTAATTTTAGAATGTCGTTGTAAGAATTTGGAAAGACCGAATTATACGAATTAACAATAATTTTAGCTGAGGCATGTAAGTTTCTGGCACGTGAATAATAACCTAATCCTTGCCACAGTTTTAATACTTCATCTTCGCTGGCTTGGGCCAGGTGTTTAACAGTTGGGAAACGTTCGATAAAACGAAGGTAATAGCTTGTTCCTTGGGCAACTCGGGTTTGTTGCAGAATAATCTCAGATAACCAAATTTTATATGCATCTTTGCTGTTTCTCCAGGGCAAATCACGCTTATTTATCGAGTACCAATTGTAAATATGCCGTCTAAAATTGTCCATTTTATGGTTACTGGTTAAGAATCTTGTGAAAAAACAAAAATAATTTAATTGAAAAGCTTTTCGGTTTTATATTTATTTTTATTTTTGCAGACTCGAATAAAACGATAATACATTGAAAATTAAATATTTTAAGAGATGACTAAGGCAGATATTGTAAATGAAATTTCTAAAGAAACAGGAATTGAAAAAGTAACTGTTCAAAAAACAGTAGAAGCTTTTATGGAAACCGTAAAAGATTCGTTAGTTGATGGTAAGAATGTTTACCTAAGAGGTTTTGGTAGTTTTGTT
>JAUVDE010000315.1 GCA_030595485.1 Draconibacterium sp. | reverse complement strand
TCATTCGGTCATCCTATTTCAGGGAAGAAAATATTTTTCGAGTCTGAAATTCCAGAGGTATTCATGAAACTCTTTAAGTAAGTGAGACTTCAATTTTGCCTTAAAATTGATTAGCCGAACTTATCCCGAGCGTTAGTCCCTGTCAGCCGAACAGGCAGGGAGGGATCTCTTGGATTTTTATTAGCTGTTTTTATATTTCGGATTTTACCAATTTATAAGCTTTAATCTGATTTTTAAAGAATGTGGGTACGTAAAGAATTTGTTCTTCAATACTGAAATCAGCATCGGCATTATTTTCTCCAATAGTTTCGGTGTTTATTAGTTCTGTTGCTATTCCTTTCGATGATACATAGTTGATGGCTCCTTTCCAATTGGTGCAAATATATCCGCCATCGCCAACAGGAGCAATCCCATCGCCATGTCCCATGTTTGTTGCAATAACTTTGGCTTGCATTGTTGCCCACGGAATTGCGTAGAAAATACTGCTATTACTGGTTAATAAAAGCATACGATCTTTCTCCCAAAAGAGGCCGTTAAAACGTTCGCCTTCTTCACCTTCGAATATCGAATTCAAGGAACCATCCTCGAGTTTATAAATAGTTACCGAACCCGAACCTGAAACATAAACTGTTCCATCATCGGCAACGGTAATGTCGTTAATATCGGGTTGACCTTCAATCTCAATTTTGTTGATGATTTGCCCCGTTTCTATATTGGCTTCAACCAAAGTATTTATATCGGCAATAAACAATGAATTACCACTAATTCCCATTCCTTTTGGGCCATTTAAGCCTTCAATCCATTTCAAATCGATAACCTTTCCTGATTTGTCCATTTTGCTGATAAATCCATTCCCATCATTCTCCCAAGGATTTTCATTTACACAAGCCACGTATAAAATGTCTCTTTTGCGGTCGATTAAAACCGATTCCGGAGTACGCATTGTAGTGTCAGACTCCCAAAGTAATTCAAGTTTGTAGTTTGGTGCCTCACTCGTTGCCGTGTCAACTTTCTTTTTTGAAGTAGAATTACACGAAATAAGTAGAGATACGATGGCGAGAAGTAGTACGTTTTTCATTGTTGAAATTTTAGATTTTACAGGAAGGAATAAGATACAACACCTTTTCTAATTGGCAATATATTTCCCGAAATGATTTACATCTTTTTAATCAAAGAGATTGACAAATTTGTCTAGTAAAATGGAAAAAGCTTTGCGTGAAATTGGTGCATCTTTTAGCGGGGCGGAAAGTTGATGTTCATAGAGCAAATTGGTGGCTTCAAATTCAAAATTATTAGGTAATAAAAACTAGAAAAATCGACATCAGAAATGGGATTAAAATATTGATTGTCTGCAAATTGAGGATGTTGAAAAAAAAGAGCTGACAATATAAATCTGTCAGCTCTTTTCATATTTTATGAATTGCTAATAATTTTACAAATTCAGTTCCCACCCTTTTCTGGGTTTTTCATTGATGAGGTTTTGTGCATATTCATATGCATTAATAATTTCGTATTCAGTATTATACCTTGGAACTTTTGTAGTTGTATCTAATTTTACAAATTTTGGGATTCGCATTTTATCATCTGGTTTAATGTTGGTAAATTTCATATTCTCACCATCCCATTTTAAAATTCGCTGAATACTTGCAAGTCTTGCAGCAATGGTACCCATTACCACAATTTCATTAAATGGTCCGGCATAAGCAAAGTGCGATTTTGTTTTAACTCTGCTTGCAGGATCTTCTTTGCATGCTCTTATCCAATCTTTTTCATGACCTTGCAGACCTCCTTCAACCAAACGTTCTTTTATCACAGGAGAATAGTCTTTAAATTCTTTTGTAGGAAGACGTTTAGCATTTTTTGCATAGCAACCACATATTATTTTCCCCTTAGTTCCTACAAATAAAACTCCGCCATCACGGTCACCCATCATTTCTCCATCTTCTAATTCAAACGGACGGTCGGGCGTAAATCCACCATCGTACCAGGTTACTTTTACTTCCGGCATTTCAACATTTCGGTAGCTCTCTCTTTTCGGGAAATAATACGTTACTTTTTCAGCCTCAGGTGGCGATTCAATGGTCCATTTTGAAGAGCTTGCTTGAATTCCAGTTGGATATTGAAGACGTAAACTACGCATAGCAACATCGAGTATATGACAGGCCATATCGCCTAAAGCACCAGTTCCAAAATCGAACCAGCCACGCCAGTTCCAAGGATGGTACATGGGTGAATACGGACGTACTTTGGCAGGTCCTAGCCATGAATCCCAATCTAAACCAGAAGGTTTACGAGGAGTATCTTCGGGTTTATTCAAACATTGTGGCCAAATCGGGCGATTGGTCCAGGCATGAACTTCAGTAATCTCTCCAATGTCACCATTCCAAATACTTTCGCAAACCCAGGCTGTATCGTCTCCCGATGCACCTTGGTTTCCCATTTGAGTTGCTACGTTATATTTTTCAGCAGCTTTTGTTAGCATGCGCGATTCGTAAACCGAATGTGTTAAAGGTTTTTGGCAATATACATGTTTGCCCAGTTTCATGGCCGCCATGGCGATGATGGCGTGCGTATGGTCGGGCGTGGCAATCACCACAGCATCAATTAAATCCCCAACTTCTTTAAACATTACTTTGTAATCTTGATAAGTATGTGGAACTACCTTTTCGGGGTATTTTTCTTTAAAATCATCAAGTCTTCCATCCATTCTTCTTTTATCAACATCGCAAAGTGCTACAATATTCTCATCCAAACAGTTTTTCATGTTTCCAAATCCCATTCCGAGACCAACAACTGCAATGTTTAATTTTCCCTCAGGCCAGTGTTTGTCTTCAGTGCAGCCGGCAGTAAGAACACTTGGCACTGCAATTGCCGATGCTATAACTGCCGATGATTTTATAAACTCTCGTCTGGGTATTCGATTCTGATCCTTCATAATTTAATCATTTTAATCCATGCGAATGACTCCTTGAAAAGTCATTATTATGGTAAGAAATTTTAGTTGTTTTAAGTGGGGTAAATTTAATTAAAAAACATTAGTTAGAAATAAAGCAGATGTGTAAAAAATTAAAAAGTAATGCTTTTCTTTTAGGTTTAATATGTAACTTAGTGGACAGTATCCAACTAACTAATTTAAAAATGAAGAATAATGACTTAAGCCGACGAAATTTTCTTGCAAAAGCTACCGTCGGTGCAATAGGGGCTGCCACTGTTATTTCGGCATGCTCAAACGAAAAATCAAATACAAAAGTAATAAACGAACCACCGGTTTTATTGGATAAAGCGCCCGATGGAAAAATTGTCAGAGCCGGATTAGTGGGTTGCGGTGGCAGAGGAACAGGTGCTGCTTTAAACTTTCTCGACTCAGGTACAAATCTTGAAATTGTTGCTTTGGGTGATGTTTTTCAAGATAAAATTGATAATTGCCGCGAAAAGTTAAAAGAACAAAAGGGCGTAGAAATTAGTGATGAAAATTGTTTTGTTGGATTTGATAGTTACGAGAAAGTAATTGATTCAGGTGTTGATTTGGTATTACTTTGTACTCCACCTCACTTTAGACCAGCACATGTTGAGGCGGCAATTAATGCACGTAAACATGTTTTTATGGAAAAACCATGCGCGGTTGATCCTGTGGGTGCAAGGTCGGTTTTAGCATCGTCAAAAAAGGCCGAATCTCTTGGTTTGTGTATTGTTAGCGGTACTATTCGGCGTGTTCAGAAAGATTACATGACAACCCAAATGAAAGTTGCCAATGGCGAAATTGGAGAGATAGTAGGCGCAAGTTTTTTACGAAATGGTGGTGCCTTGTGGCATAGGAAAAGAAGGCCTGAGTGGAGTGATATGGAATATATGTTGCGGAATTGGGTGAATTTTTGCTGGCTTTCGGGCGACCATATTGCCGAGCAGTTTATACATGAAATAGATGTAATGAGCTGGCACATGGGAAGAACCCCTGAAAAAGCAATTGGTTGGGGAGGCCGGCAAAGGCGCTTGACAGGTGATTTGTACGATTTTTTCAGTATTGAATATGTGTATGACAATGGCGTGAGAACGCACTGTGCGGCTCGCCAAATTAACGGATGTACAAACCGTAAAGTGGAGAGAATTGTGGGAACAAAAGGTGTTGCCATTGCTTCAGGTCGAATTCTGGATTTGGATGGAAATGAAATTTGGAAATATCCAAAACCAGATGATAGTGATACGAATTCTAAATGGAAAATTACCAATCCTTTTGTGCAGGAACACATAAATTTGGTGACAGGAATACGGACAGGCAAACCGGTGAATGATGCTGAGGCGCAAGTTAACTCCACCTTAATGGCAATTATGGGCCGAATTGCTGCTTATACAGGCAAAGATGTAAGTTGGGATGAAGCTATGAACCTTGATTTGTATTTAGGGCCTAAAACTTATGCTTTTGGTGCAGTGCCTAATGTTAAAGAGGAAATTCC
>JAUVDE010000111.1 GCA_030595485.1 Draconibacterium sp. | reverse complement strand
AGCCAAAGAGTTATACAGCAAGGGTAAATATGTTGCCACCTTCAGGCAATTCGAAAAAATACAGAAAAAAGTAGAGGAAAAATCGGAGCTGTACTCCGAAGCACAATATTACAAATCGGTATCTGCCTTGCATGCAGGTTACAGTTCGGGTCACAAACTAATAAAGACTTTTGTAGAAACTTATCCCGAGAGTCCTTATATTAATTCAGCCTGGTTTAATCTTGGCAAAAATCAGTTTGAGAAAAAACAGTATGCTACAGTTATTCGTAGTTATGCAAAGGTGGATCGGAAAGACCTTTCGGAAAACAACCGCATTGAGTTGCAGTATCAAAATGGCTACTCGCATATGATGAAGGGCAATAACGACAAAGCACTTTCTGAATTTGAAGCCATAAAAAACAGCAATAATCTGTACAGCAAACCAGCCACTTATTATGTAGCTCACATTCAGTATTTAAAAGAAGACTACCAGGCAGCGTTGGAAGGATTTACAAAATTAAATAATGACCCGGCGTACTCACAGGTAATTCCGCTATACGTAAGCCACATTTATTACAAACAGCAAAAGTACAGCGAGCTTGTTAATTACACTACCAATATTATTGATGATGTAAATGAAGAGCATCGCTCGGAGCTTTCGAAGCTTATTGGCGATTCTTATTTTCATTTGCGCCAGTACGAAAATGCCATTCCGTATTTGGAAACTTATTTTGAAACATCGGGGCCAAAAACACGTGAGGAAAACTACATTTTAGGATTTTGCTATTACCACGCTGCAAAATATGCCGATGCAGCTCCACTCTTGGAGAAAGCAACAATTGGTGAAGATGAAATGACACAAAACGCCTACTACCATTTGGCAGATTGTTTTATAAAACTGAACGATAAAAAAAATGGGAAAATAGCCTACAACGCTGCTGCTGAATTTGATTTTAACCCGAAAATAAAAGAAGATGCATTGTTTAGCTATGCCAAATTAACCTACGAGCTTTCGTACTCGCCTTTTAACGAAACCATTAAAGCTTTCGACCGCTACATTGCCGAATATCCAAATTCCGAACACAATGCCGAGGCTTATCGGATTTTGACACAGGTATACATGGTTACTAAAAATTACAACGACGCCATTGCTTCCATTGAAAAAATTCAGAACAAAACACCCGATATTTATAAAGCCTACCAACGTGTAACTTATTTCCGTGGGCTTGAGCTTTTTAACAACATGGCTTACAACGAAGCCATTGAATATTTTGACTTATCACTTACAAACGGAACATATAATCCTGAAATAAAATCCAAATCGCTTTACTGGAAATCGGAAGCTTTGTATCGTTTAGGCGACTTCGACAACTCCATTGCTTCATACAATCAGTTTATGCAAGGTTCGGGGGCAGCAAAAACAGAGGCTGTTGCGGCAGACTACAACTTAGGATACGCATATTTAAAACAGAACAACAAAGAAGCTTCAAATCGTCATTTCAAAAAATACGTGGCAAATATGCAAGGTAAACGCACACCAAAACTTGCCGATGCCTATAACCGTATTGGCGATTACTATTTTTTAAATACACAATACGCACAGGCGGTTGAAAGTTACCAACAAACGTACAATATGAAAATGCACGAAGCCGATTATGCTTTGTTGCAAATTGCATTTTGCCAGGGGCTTCAACGTAAACAATCAGAAAAAATTAATAGTTTGAATGGTTTACTAAGCGACTTTCCCGAATCGGAACACCGCGATGACGCACTTTACGAATTGGGCCGTGCCAACGAACGAGTTGGAAAAAGTTATGATGCAGTTCAGCAATACCAGCAAATTGTTTCGAATTACCCCAATAGTAATTATTACCGAAAAGCTTTACTGCAACTTGGCTTGGTAAACTACAACAATGGCGATTACAATAAAGCCTTGGATCAGTACAAAGAAGTAGCCGAAAATTACAGAGGAACTCCCGAAGCAAAATCGGCTTTATCGGGTATTAAAAACTGTTATGTTGAATTAAATAACGTGGATGCTTATTTTGCCTACGCGCGTCAACTAGGTGGCGGTGTAAATGTTACCGCATCGGAGCAAGACCAGTTAACTTATTCGGCAGCTGAGCGTATGTACATGGCCGGAAACGAAGGTGCAGCGAAACAGCTCGACCAATATTTGCGTCAGTACCCAACCGGGGCCTATGCTTTAAATGCTCACTTTTATTTGGCTGAATTACTGTACAAAGAAGGAAAGTACACCGAGTCGAACGACCATTATACCTACGTGGCACAGCAGCCAACAAATATATTTAGCGAACCTGCACTATCTAAATCATCGGAAATGACTTTTGCTGCCGAGCAGTATACCGAGGCCCTACAAATGTTTATTGCCCTTGAAAAAGTGGCAAATGGTAAATGGAGTTTTCTAAAAGCTTACACCGGGAAAATGCGTTGCTATTTGATTCAGAAAAATTACCAACAGGCTTTAATTGCAGCGGCTAAAGTTAAAAAGTCGGATGTGGCCAACGATGCCATACTAAATGAAGCAGTCTATGCTGAAGGCAAATCGAATTTCGAACTTGGAAATTTAAGCTCGGCTTTAAGCCCACTGCGCGATGTTGCCAAAGACACAAAACTGGAACAGGGTGCCGAAGCCAAATACCTGGTGGCTGAAATTTATTACCGTGATAATAAAAAAGCAAAAGCAGAAGAAGAAATTGTTGATTTCATTGATAAAGGAACGCCATACACCTTCTGGCTAGGAAAATCATTTTTATTACTAGCGAGCATTTACGAAGATAAGGGCGACCAATTTCAGGCAAAACACACCTTAAAAAGTTTAGCAGAAAACTACAACAACGATACGGACGGTGTAAAAGAAGAAGCCCAACAAAGGCTCGACCACATTTTATACCAGGAAACTCAGCAGCAACAGAATGCGGTTGACAGTTCGTTTCAAATGGAAATTAAACAAAATTAAAATTCAGAATCATGTTTAAACAAATCATATATATATTTCTGTTCATGTTTGTGGTTTCGGCTACTACAGCCTGGGCGCAGCAAGATACGCTTCGACAGGAAGTGGAGGTTACCAAAGCCTACAAGCCAACCATTTCCGATGCCAACAAGCTTAACAGCATGCCCACCATCGACGAAACAGAACACCAAAAGCCAACATTCAATTACAACATAAATAGCCAACCTGTTTTTAGTACTTTCTCGGTTAATCCGCTAAAGGCGGCAACTATTGAAACGGCTAAAAAATCGAATGATACCGGCTATGGTTTGGTACGTGCCGGAGTTGGAAGTTATTACCGTCCTTATGGCGAAGTGTTTTTCAACAATGTAAATTCGAAGAATTCGATTTTTGGGATTCATGCCATGCACCTATCATCGTTTGGGAAAATTGAACTGGAAGGTGGCGACAAAGTTGATGCACCGTTTATGAAAAATGAAATAGAACTGTACGTAAAACACTTATTTCAGAATTCAGTGCTTTCGGTGAATTTAGATTACAAAAACGATGCTTTTGAATACTATGGTTACCCGCTTGATGCCGTTTCCACATTTCTCTTGGAAGACGAACAAAGCATTAATTACTTTGGAACCAAACAAGCTTTTAACAAAGGTGGGTTTAATATTGGTTTAAAAAACCCGACAGCTGAGATGGACGAAGCTACTTTTGGTTTTAATTTCGACTATCACTTTTTTGGCACTAAAACGAAACAACGCGAACACTTTGCCCATTTATCAGCCAATACACGACAACCTTTCCAAATTGGAGTTGGTTTGTTAGATGCCGGAATACAATATGTTATGGCCGATGAAATTACGCCTCGTGGCGATTCTACACTTGGCGACAATGGACAAACCTGGTTTTACCTAAAACCGGCCTGGTATATTGGCAACGAAACAGCAAATATAAAAGTGGGCTTAAATGCATGGTTTGTAGCAAAAAGCGACAAAGACACAAAAGCCAAAGTTACACCAAATGTTAGAGCCAACTGGGCTCCGGTTCCCGAACTGATAAATATTTTTGCCGGAATTGATGGCGATTACCACAGCAATCATTATTCGAAAATAGCCTACGAAAATCCTTTTGTGAATCCAGATCACGATGTAAAAAACTCGTTTGAAAAAATTCGATTTTACGGAGGTTTCGATGGTAAATTATCTAAAAAGACCAACTTTAAGGTTTCAGCAGATTATTCCATTATCGACGATCAGGTATTTTATTATTTAAACGAATACTACTCCGCCGATGATGTTGGTTATCATTCGTTTATAATTGATAATACTTTCGATATTTTGTATGACAACATGAACCGCCTAAAACTGAATGCAGAGCTGTTTCACGCTTCTTCAGACAAACTTGATTTAATAGCGTCGATAAACTATTACAGCTACAGCATGGATGAGCAAGCAGAGGCCTGGAACATGCCAACATGGGATGCCAATTTCTCCATTGACTACAAAGTAACGGAACAACTTAGTATTTCTGCTGATGTGTTTTTAATAGGTGAACGAAAAGCACTCTTGGAATCAAGTTATAAACCAACTGGATTGTCAGTGAGCGATTATAATCCCAGAGATGAGTCATACTCCCTCGACACCGCATTCGACTTAAACGTAAAAGGTAATTACCAGTTAACCAGCAAGTTTTCGGTATTTGCTCAACTAAATAACTTTGGGTTCCAAAAATACCAGCAATGGTTTGGTTACCCGGTTCAAAGCTTTAATTTTTTAGCCGGAGTGAGTTACTCATTCTAGTTAAAAACAATCAATCAACTCGGATTAAAAAGGAGGCTTCGCGGCTTCCTTTTTTTAATTTCAAAACCTATGTCTTTCCTCTCATTAAAATCAAATATTTATTAAAGGTATTCGATGTAACTCGCCATTAATAATCCCTATTTTTACACCTCATTTGACATGCTCGTTTCAAGTTAATATCTTGTTGAAAAATAAGACCTTTAAAGCTTATAAAAAGACTTTAACTTCCGGTAATTTTCTTATCTTTGTGAGGTTATTTTTAGATCATTTTTAAAGCAAAGTAAGAACTTGAAAATCAACTAGTTTCCTTTCAAAAGCAAAGCAGCTTTTTTTACGAGGGGAACTATTTTATTTTAAAGGAATTAAATTTAAGAGACAGAGATGAGTGAATTAGAACAAGAAAGCAGATCGAACGAAGGAAACGGTAACTATTCAGCGGATAGTATTCAGGTTCTTGAAGGATTGGAAGCTGTAAGAAAGCGTCCATCAATGTATATTGGAGATACCAACGAAAAAGGATTGCACCATTTGGTTTACGAGGTGATTGATAATTCCATTGATGAAGCGCTTGTCGGTTATTGTAATAATATTGATGTAATTATTCATGAAGATAATTCTATTACTGTTAAAGATGACGGTCGTGGTATTCCAACCGAAAAACATACAAAAGAAAATAAATCGGCCTTGGAAGTTGTAATGACTGTACTCCACGCCGGTGGTAAATTCGATAAAGACTCCTATAAAGTTTCAGGTGGTTTGCACGGTGTAGGTGTTTCGTGTGTGAATGCGCTTTCGTCGCATTTAAAAGCAGAGATTCATCGCGAAGGTGAGATTTGGCAGCAAGAATACTCTATCGGAAAACCTTTGTACGAAGCAAAAATTGTTGGAGAAACGGATAAAACAGGAACGATTGTAACGTTTAAACCTGACGAATCTATTTTTCTGGTAAAAAAATACAAATACGAAATTTTGGCGGCTCGTTTGCGCGAACTGGCTTTTCTGAATGCAGGAATTAACCTTTCTATTATTGATGAACGTGAAACAGATGAGGAAGGAAATTTCAAATCTGAAAACTTTTTTTCGGAAGAAGGATTAAAGGAATTTGTTGAATACCTTGATGAAACACGGACACAACTGATTCAGGATGTAATTCACATTACTTCAGAAAAAGGTGGCTCACCGGTTGAAATCGCATTACAATACAACACTTCATTTTCCGAAAATATTCATTCGTATGTAAATAACATTAATACGATTGAAGGAGGTACGCATTTAACAGGTTTTAGGAGAGGTTTAACACGAACCCTTAAAAACTATGCTGACTCATCGGGCATGCTTGCAAAAATGAAATTTGACATTAGTGGAGACGATTTCCGCGAAGGATTAACCGCCGTAGTTTCAGTAAAAGTTCAGGAGCCACAATTCGAGGGTCAAACTAAAACGAAATTGGGAAACTCTGAAGTAAGTCTTTCGGTTGACCAGGCGGTTAGCGAAATGCTTCGAAATTATTTGGAAGAAAATCCAAAGGATGCAAAAATAATTGTTCAGAAGGTAATTCTTGCTGCACAAGCTCGCCATGCAGCGCGTAAAGCACGCGAAATGGTGCAACGTAAAAGTGCACTTACCGGCGGAGGACTTCCGGGGAAACTTACTGACTGCTCGGAAAAAGATCCGGCTTTGTGCGAAGTATATCTTGTAGAGGGAGATTCGGCAGGTGGAACAGCAAAACAAGGCCGTAACCGAAGAACACAAGCTATTCTTCCTTTACGTGGAAAAATTCTGAATGTGGAAAAAGCCATGCCTCACAGAATTTTCGAAAACGAGGAGATAAAAAATATTTTTACTGCTCTTGGGGTAACAATCGGAACCGAAGAAGATTCCAAGGCTCTGAATATGACAAAACTAAGGTACCACAAAGTTGTAATTATGACGGATGCGGATGTGGATGGAAGCCACATTGCAACTTTAATTATGACTTTCTTTTTCAGGTACATGAATGACCTGATTACAAATGGATACTTATACATTGCCGCTCCACCACTCTATTTAATTAAAAAGGGTAAAAAAGAGCAGTACGCATGGAACGACCAACAACGTCTGGCTTTAATTAACGAATGGGCCGATGGAAATGAAGCTGGAGTACATACACAACGTTACAAAGGTTTGGGTGAAATGAATGCGGAACAACTTTGGGCAACTACAATGGATCCGGCAAGACGCACCATGCAACAAGTTACTATCGACAATGCTGCCGAAGCCGATCACATTTTCTCGATGTTAATGGGTGACGATGTTCCACCACGTAGAAAATTTATTGAAGACCATGCCACCTACGCAAATATTGATGCGTAAATTAGAAATGAGATTGTGAGAACTGAGTATTGAGACTAATTTTTTTCACTACGATTCACATTCTCTTCCAAATTGAAAATTGAACTTCAATTATATAATTTAAAATCCGGGGTAATTCCCGGATTTTTTCTCACTACTAATTACTGACTACTCATACATTTCAAAAAATGAATATCTGTGTTTTCTGCTCATCGAGCAACGCCATTAACAAAGCTTATTTTACCGAAGCACAAAAGCTAGGCGAAATAATTGGAAAAGGAAACCATACTTTAGTTAATGGTGGAGCCAATGTTGGATTAATGGAAGCTATTACAGTGGCTGCCGGAGAACATGGCGCAAAAACAGTTGGCATTATTCCGGAACGAATGATTGGCAGATCGTTGGTATCGGATAATTCGCACGAGGTAATTATAACTCCCGATATGATGACACGTAAAGAAAAAATGCGCGATATGTCGGATGCATTTATTGCACTTCCGGGTGGCTTCGGAACACTCGAAGAAATACTGGAAGTGATGACACTCCGTCAACTTTCGTACCACACAAAACCAATTGTATTTATCAATACGAATAATTTTTTCGACAATCTTTTTAAACAATTTAAGCTTTCATACGTCGAAGACTTTGCTAAGGATGTGTATCGCGAACTTTATTTCGAAGCAAAAAACTCGGAAGAAGCTTTTGAACATATTCTAAATTACAAAGCAGTTGAACTAGACACCAAGTGGTTTAAGGTTCCTGAGAAATAAAATTAGCTTCGGAATTCTGTAATATTCCGACAAAATAAACGACTGATAAAAAAATTAAAACCTAAATTGACAAACTGTTCTGACATTTTTTCAGAATATGAACATAAACATTTACTCTTTTTAACAAAAGTCGCATTGGCTTGTTAAATAATGCAAAATACAGGCTTTACAGCTTCTATTACAAAAACACTGGCAATAAATTTGCGTTTAGTCAATACGATTCAAAAACAAAACGCAATTATTAAATTTTCAACCATGAAGAAAGTAAGGAATATATCGTTTACATTTTTACTAGTTATTGCAGGTGCATTTATTGCTGTATGGACTTACAGCACTTTTTTCGACAAACCCGATGTTATTACTGTTACCGAAAAACAAGCTATTAAATATGCATCGTTGCCAAGTGGTGGCCAACAGGCTACCGTCGATCTTACATACGCCGCCGAAAATTCTATTCACTCTGTTGTTCATATCATGACACAGTCCATTCGTGATGGTCAATGGTCAAGTGGCAATCCGTTTTTAGATGAGTTTTTTGGTTTCAGAAGACAAGAACCACAAATTGCAAGTGGCTCGGGCTCTGGCGTTATTCTTTCAGATGATGGTTATATCGTTACCAATAATCACGTAATTGAAAACGCACAAAAAATTAGAGTTGTATTAAACGATAACCGCGAGTTTGATGCACATTTAGTGGGTAGAGATCCTTCAACTGATATTGCTCTATTAAAAGTTGATGCTGAAGACCTGCCTCCTTTAACATTTGGAAATTCAGAAGAATTAAAACTTGGTGAGTGGGTTTTAGCAGTTGGTAATCCTTTTAATTTAACATCAACCGTTACCGCAGGTATAGTTAGTTCGTTGGGAAGAAATTTGCGTATTAATCGTGATGCCATGGCCATTGAATCTTTTATCCAGACTGATGCTGCGGTAAATCCGGGCAACAGCGGTGGGGCTTTGGTAAACCAGAAAGGTGAACTAATTGGCATAAACACAGCAATTGCTTCTCGCACCGGTTCTTTTACTGGGTATTCATTCGCAGTGCCTGTTACCATTGTCAAAAAGGTTGTTAAGGATTTAAAGGAATTTGGCGAAGTACAACGTGCACTCTTGGGCGTAAGCATTAGAAATGTAGACGCAGCAATTGCAGAAGAACATGATTTAGATAAAGTGGAAGGTGTATTTGTTGCAGAAGTTACTGATAATGGTGCCGCTAAAGAAGCCGGAATTAAAAGTGAAGATGTTATTATAAGTGTGGCTGGTCAAGCAACTAAAACATCAGCTGAACTAATGGAAAGAGTTAGCCAGTTTCGTCCGGGCGAC
>JAUVDE010000044.1 GCA_030595485.1 Draconibacterium sp. | reverse complement strand
ATTTATCCCCGCTTTGGTCATTCGGAAGCAGCTTTAATTGATGGTGACAAAGTATTCTGGGCTCCCGGTGGAAAAGAACACAATGTAGTTGCTTTAAATCGTTTCTCAGGAGAATTAATATGGACCAATAAAGGACATAGTGAACGTTCGGGTTACAACCCTGGAGCTTTAATTGAACTGCCTACCCGAAAAATATTTGTCACTTTTTCAGCTTATAACATGATGGGATTCGATACTGAAACCGGAGAGTTAGTTTGGTCGCACGAACAGGATAATTATAAGCCTGAAGAACACGAACCAGGAATTGGAGATACACACAGTAATTGTATTGTTTACGATGATGGTTTCATTTATTATGCTGCCGGCGATGGGCTTGGGGGTATTAAACTTAAACTTTCAGAAAATGGTTCAAACATCTCGCAAGTTTGGAGAAATAAAGGTTTTGATAGTTATATGGGAGGGATTGTGAAAATCGATACTCACTTGTACGGCTCCGGGACTTCAAAAAAGCAATTTAGAAGTATTGATGCCACAAGCGGAGAATTATGCGATTCGCTGAAATTAGGATGGGGCGCTGTTATTGCTGCCGATAATATGCTCTATTATTACAGCCAAACCGGGAAACTTTCGCTGGTAAATTACAACAATGGGAAAATGAAAGAAATTAGTCAATTCAAAATTACCCGCGGAACCAAAGAGCATTTTTCGCATCCGGTTATCAAAAATGGAGTTTTATACCAGCGGCGTGGGCATGCATTAATGGCCTACGATATAAAAGCTAAAAATTAAAGTTCGAGGTACTTTAAAAACTCATCGCGAACAGCTTTATCTTTAAATTGCCCACCATACTCTGCAGTTAACGTGCTACTACTTTCATCTTGAATTCCACGAGATGAAACACACATGTGCTTGGCATCGATTACAACAGCGACATCATCTGTTTTTAATATTTCCTTTAATTCATTGGCGATTTGTACCGTTAAACGTTCCTGTACTTGTGGACGACGAGCGTAATAATCAACAATACGATTAATTTTGCTCAAGCCAATTACTTCGCCACTCGAAATATAGGCCACATGGGCTTTCCCAGCTATCGGAAGAAAATGGTGTTCGCAAGTAGAGTTTAAATTAATATTTTTCTCTACCAACATTTCACCATACCCAAACTTATTCTCAAATACCGAAACCTTTGGTTTATTGGCAGGATTAAGACCGTAAAATATTTCTTTAATATACATTTTCGCCACTCGGTGTGGAGTACCCTGCAAACTATCGTCCGTTAAATCCATCCCCATTATATTCATAATATCTCTGAACTTATCTTCTATTGCCGCTACTTTTTCGTTGTCTCTTAAATCAAATGCGTCCTCTCGCATCGGTGTTTCAATTGATGTTCCAATATGATTATCTCCTAATGCATCAAAAACAGTTTTATCCGAAAGGGTTTCACTCAAACCACTATTGCCATTCACTTTTGTTAGAATTATCTCTTCTCTGTAACTCATAATATGTCTAATTTCGATGTGTACGATTATCTCCTTTAAAAAAGAAACAGACTGATTAGTATTTTGTTTAATTTTAGCTCATGGTCAATTAAACAAATAAAAATATTCTATCCCATAATACCTGATTTCACCCCTAAATGTTTTTAAACTTTTTAAAAAGAGGCCATCCGAAGAATAAATTATTTATTTTTGATATTATAAAAATTGAAGATAAAAAATCTACAAAATAGAATCAACCATGGAAAACAACAGACGTAAATTCTTAAAAACAACACTAGCAGCAACAGCTGGCGTTGTTGTAGTTGGTAATTCAAAAGCATCATTCGGAAATACAACTTCATCAAACAAATCGGTGTTTGGATTGAAATCGAAACCACTTGATGTAGTTCGTTTGGGAATGATTGGTTTGGGAGGCCGAAATAGAAGTCACCTGAAACATTATTTAAATATTGAAGGCGCTGAAATCAAAGCTTTGTGTGACATCGATTCGGATGCCACAGACATATCGGTAAAAATGTGCGTTGATGCAGGTCAACCAGCACCCGAGACTTATACACGCGGCGACTATGATTACCGCCGACTTTTAGAACGCGACGATATTGATGCAGTTGTAATTGGTACTCCGTGGCGCTGGCACACGCCCATGTGTGTTGATGCCATGCTTTCCGGCAAACATGCTTTTACCGAAGTTCCGGCAGCGGTAACTTTAGAAGAGTGCTGGCAGTTGGTTGACACATCGGAGAAAACGCAGAAAAACTGCATGATGATGGAGAATGTGTGTTATGGCCGCGAAGAATTGATGGTACTGAATATGGTTCGACTGGGTGTATTTGGAAAGCTATTACATGGTGAATGCGCCTATATTCACGACCTGCGCTCGCAAATGCGAATGGTAGACAAAGGTATTGGAACCTGGAGAACAACGCATCACGAAAAACGTAATGGGAACCTTTACCCAACCCATGGTTTAGGGCCGGTTTCGCAATACATGAATATTAATCGGGGCGATCAGTTCGATTATCTTACATCGATGAGTTCGCCGGCTTTGGGACGTGCAGCATACGCCAAAGAACATTTTACAGAAAACCACCTTCGAAATCAACGAAATTACATTTGTGGCGACATGAATACTTCACTGGTAAAAACTAAGTTGGGGCGTAGTGTTATGATTCAGCACGATACAACAACTCCCCGCCCCTACGACCGCATTAACCTTATTCAGGGTACAAAAGGAGTATTCCGTGGATATCCAGACCGCGTGGCAGTTACCGAAATGGGGAATACCCACGAGTGGCAAGACCTTGACAAATGCTACAAAAAATACGAACATCCCTTCTGGAAAAAAATGGAAAAACAAGCCAAGAAAAACGGTGGTCATGGAGGCATGGATTTCTTAATGAATTGGCGTATGATTTATTGCCTGCGAAATGGCGAAGCACTTGACCAAGATGTTTACGATGCTGCTTCATGGTCGGCGATTGGCCCATTAAGCGAAGAATCGGTTGCCAACCGTAGCGACTCTGTTGATGTGCCTGACTTTACACGCGGACGTTGGATGTACAACCAAGCACTCGACATTATTGAATAAATAAAAAATAAAATTTTTACTTGCACAAAATTGTTTTCTACGTACGTGAAACCTTACTGATCAAAACACCCCTTCTGCATTTCATTTGAAAAGCTGAAGGATAAAAATATATTAATACCAATGAAAAACTTTTATTACCTGATAGCCTTACTGTTATTAACAGCTTGTTCCTCAAATCAACTAAAACTTTCAAGCGAAGAATTCCAAATTCAACTAAACGATAAAGGTCAGCTTGTAAGTTTTTGGGACAAAACCAGTAAAAAGGAATACATTCCTAAAAACCAGCAATCTTATTTATTGTCACTTCGTGCCGACAGTACAATTTATCATCCATCAAAATTGGAGTGGAATGAAAAAGGCACTGCCTTAAAATTAACTTTTAGTGGCATTAATACTTTAGCTGAACTTGCAGTTGCACAAAAAGGAGCTTACACTACCTTCGAATTGATAAAACTTGAAGGAAATGCAAAACCAGATATAGCCATTTGGGGGCCCTTTGCAACTACCATTAAAAAAGTGGTAGGCGAAACAGTTGGAGTTGTTCGAAACGATGATTTTGCCATTGGTATTCAGTCGCTAAATCCAAAAACCTTGGGCGGATACCCAACAAATGAAGATGATACAGAACCGGCTTACGACATTTTTGCCACCAATAATTTGGTAGATATTGGCGACTCGGTTAAAGTTTTATACCGTGGTCAGACCGCTAAACACACCGAGTTTGGAAGTATTATCCAGGCCTATTGCCGCGACAGAAGTAGCGACAGAGTTATTAAGGTTTGGAGCCACGAAAATTATTTCGTCCCTGCCTTCGACGATGGAGGTTTAATCGGAACCAAAATCGCCCTTTTCGGTTGCAAAGCTGAAAATGCACTACAAACAATTGGCACCATTGAAATAGAGGAAGGCCTTCCTCATCCCGAGATTGATGGGGAGTGGGGAAAAGCGACAACTCATGCATCCGCATCTTACCTTATTCAATCTTTTTCGGAAGATAATCTAGACAAAGCGATTGAACTTACAAAAAAAGCAGGTCTAAAATATTTATATCATGGTGGGCCTTTCGAAAACTGGGGACATTTCGACTTACAAAAAAATGCATTCCCTGACAACTGGGAAAGCATGAAACGTTGTGTTGAACGTGCAGAGAAACAAGGTGTACACCTTGGCCTTCATACTTTATCTAATTTCATTACCACCAACGACCCTTATGTTACTCCAACTCCCGACCCGCGTCTGGCAAAGGTTGGAAGCAGCATTTTAGTAAATTCGATTGATAAAGAAACCAAGTCAATAGAAATTGAAGATCCCACATTCTTCAATCAAATGAAAAATAACAGTTTACATACTGTTGTTGTTGGAAATGAAATTATTCGTTATGCCAGTGTTTCAGAATCAGCCCCATGGATTTTACTCGATTGCGAACGGGGTGCTTTCGAAACGACTGCAACAGCACATGAGAAAGGGGCAACCATTTCGAAATTAATGGATCACGGTTATAAAACCTTTCTTTCAAACAACGAACTTTCGGATGAAATAGCCACTAAAATAGCCGACTTATACAATGAAACCAATCTGAAACAAATATCGTTTGATGGACTGGAAGGAGTTTGGTCTACAGGAATGGGACAATACGCGCGCCTGCGTTTTGCTAAAACCTGGTACGACAATTTGAAACCTGAATTGCAAGGAAAAATTATTAACGATGCGAGTAACCCCAGCCACTATTTCTGGCACATTTACACGCGCATGAATTGGGGAGAACCCTGGTATGCAGGTTTTAGAGAGAGTCAAACACAATACCGATTAATGAATCAGGATTATTACCGCCGCAATTTAATGCCCTGCATGTTGGGATGGTTTAGTATGTCGGCACAAATAAGCATGGAAGATGTTGAATGGCTTTTGGCTCGTGCCGCTGGTTTCGATGCAGGTTTTGCCCTCACAACTTCTGAAAGGGTTATTGCAACGCATGGTTTAGGCGAACAAATTTTAGAAAAGATTGCTGTTTGGGAAAAATTACGACATGCCGGAGCTTTTTCTAGCGAACAGAAAAAACGAATGGAAGACATTAAAAATGAATTTCATTTGGTGCCCGTAGCTGAAAATTCATGGACTTTATATCAGTACCAATTAAACCGTTTCGAACACAAACAAAAAATACGTCAACCAGGTGAACCAGTACATTCTAAATTTGAATTCAATAATGACAACAATACACAAGCTGTACAATTTCTCATAAGCGCACCAAAAGAAACCGGCATTAAAAATTTAAGTTTCGATATTGACAATTTTAAGAAAGTAGAATTGACCATTGAATTACCTGCCGGTGCTCACCTTAAATATTCAGGAAAAAATTCGGCAATTATTTATAACAAATACTGGCAAAAGATTGAAACCATAGTAATTGAAGCGAAGAAATTTGAAATAGGCACAGGTTCTCACAGCCTTATTTTCGATTGTGAATTTGATAGCCAAACAGATGTTCCGGTAAAACTGGAAATCAAGACTATAAACGAAGGAGAAGCAATAAAACTATAATTATGAAGCTGAATAAAACGATACTCATCCTTGCAGGAATTCTATTATTTGCCTGGCAATCAAAAGCCCAAACCACTATCAAAGTAGAAAACCTTGACATTTCGCTGGCACAGCAGAATTATGGTGCTCCAGTAAAAAATGCCTCGGTTACAGGCGAAGTTATTTCGGTAGCTGGCGTTGAATTCGAAAATGGTATTGGTGTACATTCAAAATCAATTCTGAAACTGAATTTGAACAACAGTCGATATTTTACGGCCAAAGTTGGGGTTAACGACAACAACATTAACTACGATGCCACGACAGTAAAATCCATTCCGCTAACTGATGGAACGCAAATGCTTTATAACGCAACAGAGACGAGCAAACAGTTTATTGGAGTTGCGGGTAATAACGGAACAGTTGCTTCCGGAAGTGTAATTTTTAAAGTCATCGCAAAAGGCAAAGAAGTATTTAACAGCGGCATAATGCGACAAGGCGACCAGCCAAAGGAAATTGATATTCCCTTGCGTGGTGGAACAATAGAAATGATTGTTGAAGATGCTGGCGACGGCGTTAGTGGCGACCATGCTGTTTGGATTGAACCGAAAATTGAATACATGGAAATTGCCCCGGTTGCCGTTGCGCCCGAATATGTAGGCGAGAAAATTGTACAGTCTAATGAAGTAAGCTCAAAACTATCGAAATTGGTTTCGGCTCTTCCCGAAATAAAATTGCCGCTTACCCAACCCGGCTACGATTGGCTGATTGATAATACGAAAGCAAAAGCCGGAGTTTACAAGGCAAACGATCAAAAAGAGATAATTCTGACAAATGGTTTAATTGCACGAGTTTTTAGGGTGCAGCCCAACCTTGCAACAGTTGATTACCAAAATTTAATGACTGGAGAAAGCCTCTTACGAGCAGTTTCGAACGAAGGATCGGTTACCATCGACGGAAAAAAATACAGCATAGGAGGATTAAGCAAGCAGCCCGAATATGCCTATACCTTAAAAAAATGGATTGATGATTTATCCATTGCTCCAAATTCGTTTTTGGTGGAGAGTTTTGAGGTGAAAAACATTTCCGACCGCATGCCATGGAAACGAGTTCGCTGGGCCGGAAACGATAAAATGCCAAGTGGAAAAGAACTTGTTTTCACACTAAAAAAAGATGGTATTACCGCCAAAGTTCATTTTGAAATGTACGACGGCATCCCTACCCTTGGCAAATGGATTGAGTTTACCAATAATTCTGAAATGCTAGTTCAACTAAATTCGTTTAAACTGGAACAACTGGCAATGGTTGAAGGCGAAAGTCTGGTTGATATTCCTGACAATTGGACACTTCCTAATATTCATATTGAAAGCGACTATGCTTTTGGATCGATGCAGCAAAAGCCATCGGACAATACCACTTATTGGGTACCCGACACGCGTTACACTTCGCAAACCAATTACCCATTACAGCTGCCATGCATGCTTGAGGTGAAACCTCCGCTTGGCCCAGAAACGGGTATTGTGCCAGGAGAATCGCTTAAAACATTCCTGGTTTGGGAAACGCCAATGGACACACGCGACGAAGAACGCAAAGGACTTACAATCAGAAAAATGTACCGAACTATTTCACCATGGACCACTGAAAATCCAATTTTCTTGCATCTGACATCCACAAAAGAAAAGGTGGTTAAAGAAGCCATTGACCAATGCGCCGAAGTAGGTTACGAAATGGTAATCCTTAGTTTTGGAAGTGGCTTAGATATGGAACACGAAGCAGATGGCAATTATGAAAAATTTCGTGAATTGCGCGAATACGCTAACTCAAAAGGAATTGAACTAGGGGGCTATTCGCTTCTTTCCAGCCGTTGGATTAGCGACGAAGTAGACGTAATAAATCCAGAAACGGGAGAACGTGGAGGAATGATTTTTGGCTCGTCGCCCTGTTTGTCTAGTGAGTGGGGATACGACTATTTCCGGAAAATAAAGAAGTTTTATACTGAAACCGGGATGCAGGTTTTTGAAAATGATGGCTCCTATCCCGGCAATGTTTGTGCATCAACAACCCACGCATACCACAACGGTCTGGGCGACTCACAGTGGAAACAATATTCACAAATTCAGAATTTATACAAATGGATGCGCTCCGAAGGAATTTACATGAATGTTCCCGATTTTTATGTGAACTCGGGAACAAACAAAGTGGGTATTGGCTACCGCGAAGTAAACTGGTCGCTACCCCGCGAAAGACAGGCTGTTCTTGGTCGTCAAAATATTTATGATGGTTTGTGGACCCGTATTCCAAGCATGTGCTGGACTTTTGTGCCACTTACTCAATACCACGGCGGAGGAACCGCTGCAACTATGGAACCACTTAAAGAACATTTGAAAGATTACGAAAACCAGATGATGCAAAACTATGGTGCTGGCGTTCAGGCATGCTACCGTGGACCAAGACTTTATGATGCACCAGAAACAAAAGAATTAGTTATTAAATCAATTGACTGGTATAAAAAATATCGCAACATTCTTAACAGCGACATCATTCATCTACGACGTCCTTCGGGTAAAGATTGGGATGGATTTTTACATGTAAACCCTGAGCTTGAGCAAAAAGGTTTGGCCATGTTTTTTAATCCTACAAATGAAGAAATGACACGTAAAATAACATTGCCACTTTATTATACAGGCATAACAGATAATGCCAACATAGCCGTAAATGGAGAAAACATACAATCGTACAAACTAAGTCGCGATTATAAAATAGAAATTGAAATCGCAATTCCTGCACAAGGATACACCTGGCTCACCATAAAATAGAATACAATGAAAAGACGCCAATTTATACAATCAACAGTTGTAGGAGGTACTTCATTTATTCTCCCACTTGGATTACTATCATTTGCTGATAAAAAACAGAAGTTAAAATTTGGAGTTTGTGCCGATGTACATAAAGATGTAATGCACGATGCTGATGAACGTTTAAAAGCATTTATTGATAAAGCTTCAATAAAAAACTCTGATTTTATTATTCAACTAGGGGATTTCTGCCAACCTGCTGACCACAACCGTGAATTTTTATCGATCTGGGAAAGCTACAGCAATGAGAATTACCATGTAATTGGAAATCATGAGACAGACGGTGGTTTTAATAAACAACAGGTTATTGATTTCTGGAAAATGCCAAAACCTTATTATTCTTTTGATAAAAATGGTTTTCATATAATTGTTTTAGATGGAAACGATAAGAATCCATCGGAAAACAAGGCGCCTGGTTATGCGCGATTTGTAGGCAAAGAACAAATTAAATGGCTTACTAACGATTTACAGTCAACAAAATTACCTTGCATAATTTTCTCTCATCAATCTATTGAAAAAAATATTGACGGACTTGAAAATCGTGCGGAAATTCGTGAGCTTTTCGAAAAAGAAAACCAGAAGGCAGGTTTAAATAAAGTTGTAGCGTGTTTTAGCGGGCATCATCACACCGATTATGTTGCTGAGATAAACGAAATTTACTATATCCAAATAAATTCAATGTCGTACCAATGGCTGGGTGGCGATTATAAAACCATTCGTTATAGCAAAGCAATTGATGAAAAGTTTGAATGGATAAAATACACTGCGCCTTACAGAGAACCACTTTATGCTTTTATCGAAATAAATCAGAACCAATTAATTATTAAAGGCGTAAAAAGCAGTTTTGTGGGGCCTTCTCCCGATGAATTGGATTGTCCTGAGCCACCCGAAAACAATCCCACAGTTCCGTTTATTTCTGATAGAAATATAAAATTCTAAATCCTACTACTTATGAAATCTTTCACTAAACTATTATTCGGAACCTGTCTTATTATTCTGGTATCGTGCATGCAAAAACAACAAAGCGATTTCTCGGCATCACAGATTAACGATTAAAAACAGCTCACATGAAAATAAATAAAATCAATAAGGTATTATTTCTAGTCTTCTTTTTGACTGCTCAATTAATTTCAGCTAAAAATTTTACTGCAAAACCAATAGCAGAAGATAGCACGCAACATCAATCCTTATTCAAAACCCAACCCTTTTTACAAAACCCAATCGGAGGAGCTGTGACTATTTCATTTTTCACAAACCTACCAACACATGGCTGGATTGAGTTTGGCACAAACAAAGAGCTGGGACAGAAAGCAGTAACCAGCATTGGAGGCCAAACTGTTGCGAATGTAAAACACCACAAAATAAGACTTAAAAACCTTCAACCCGGCGCGACCTATTTCTATCGCGCCTGCTCCAGAGAAGTACTGAATTACGCTGCCTACAAAAAAGAATTTGGCAAAGTTGAATACAGCGAAACCTTCTCTTTCACCTTGCCTGATAATGAATCGGAAGATTTTACTGCACTAATTTTTAACGACCTCCATAAAAAACGACGAACACTTCACTCATTAATGGCACAAGTGAAGGATGTGGATTATGATTTTGTAATTTACAACGGTGATTGTATTGACGACCCGGTAAACGAAGAACATGCTCTTGAATTTATTACCTACTCCAACGAACAGGTGAACGCAGCTGAAAAACCAGTATTTTACCTTCGTGGAAACCATGAAATTCGTGGAGCTTATTCAGTGGGATTAAATGATATATTTGACTATGTGGGTGGCCAAACTTTTGGGGCTTTTAATTGGGGAGATACTCGTTTTGTATTGCTCGACTGTGGTGAAGACAAACCGGATAGTCACCCGGTTTATGGAGGATTAAACAACTTCGAAGAATTACGCAATACACAAGTCGATTTTCTTAAAGCTGAACGAAAGAATAAAGCATTTACTCAAGCAGAAAAAAGAGTACTAATTCATCACATTCCTATCCACGGCTTGGGCAAAAAGAGCTATGCACCGTGTACCGAACTTTGGAGTGGCATTTTAAATGACAGTAAAATATCTCTTGCCATTAACGGACATACTCATCGTTTTGCCTACCATAAACCGGCAAAACGTGACAATAATTACCCGGTTGTTATTGGAGGCGGATACAAGGACACTGATGCAACTGTAATGATTTTATCGAAAACAGGAAAAACACTAAACCTAAAAGTATTAGCGTACGATGGAAAGGTTTTACTCGATGATAATTTTTAATACAGAACTATACCAACTAACAATAATACGATGAGAACTTTTCTTCTTCTTTTCCTACTCTTAGCAGGAATCAATGGTTTTGCCCAGAAATTTCAGCTTACTCAAAATAAATTACCACAAGTTACTTTAAATGGTGAGCCAATTATCACTACTCCAACTGAAGGATTGTGGTCGATTGCAACAGATTGGAAAAAAGAGTGGCCAAGCAATTGGCAACATGCCTCCCCTACTAAACTTGAAACATCGGGTGATTGGAAAATTCTTACAGGAACACTTGAACTTCCGGAAGGGAAATTTGAGCTAAGAGATGCTTATCGCGTTGAAGGAAATCGTGTTAAATGCATCCGCCGTTTTGAGTGGAAAGGAGAAAAAACTTTAGAAAAAGTTACACTCTCGGTTCGTTGGAAAATTGATGCACAAAAGCCAAGTGCATTTCTTCCCGGAATTTTGTATTACGGAAATCCATCGGGAGAAAAAAACGGAGTACAAAAAGTTCCTGTTTATCATGGCGAGGCAGGTGAAAAAGCCATTTTTGAAGAACACCGTTACCCAATGCCTTTTGCCAGCTTCGAATGGCAAGACAAAGACAATTACAAAGGTGCTGCCTTACACACCAAACCAAGTCCGGTTTATGGCGGAAATCATTTCGACCAATGGTGGTCCCTTGGCGTTCAGTCATTTGAAAATCATTCAGAGTTAGTTTTATTATCGGGTCCAATAACCTACAATAACAAACCAAGTGTTGCAAAGGCTTTGCAACGTTCGGCTATGCCTTATGGCGATACATGGACCAAAATTGAACCGGGAACAATTATCGAAAAGACATTTTACCTTGAAGCATATAATGTTTCAGAACGTGGAGCCGGCTTCCAACCCCCACTCTACACATCTATTGATATATTTAAACCCTTTTATGTGGAGGACTTTCCTACATTCGATGAAATAATTACGGAAAAATATCGGTTTACCAAGTCACGCTATATGGAAGATGGAGACATTGCTGGTTTTAACATGTTCCCTTCTCATATTACACCACAAATAGTAATGGGTTGGGCCGGTCAGTCTGAAGCTCCCACTTATGCATTACAGGTTCTAAAAGAGAATTTAAAGGATGATAGCATTGACCAAATGGTGCAAAAATCGCTTGACCACATTTGTACATCAAAACTTACAAAAAATGGCTTCTGTGTAAACTTCAATATGAAAACTCAGAAATGGTCAAAAACAGATCCGGTTTCAGAAGGGCAAGCCATGAATAGCATTGCCCTTGCCATAAAATACGGACGTACAAATGCAAAAGTAAATACTACCAAATGGGAGAAATTTCTGAAAAAAGCATGCGATCTGCACCAACAAAGGATTAGCGACAATAACTGGAATCCGAGAAATACTGCAGAAGCATTCTACATCTCCCCGTTTCTAATAGCCTCGGAACTTTTTCAGAATGAAGATTATAAAAAACTCGCGCTAAAAATTGCTGACTATTATGCCGAACGCCATCTATCGATGGACGAACCTTATTGGGGCGGAACACTTGATGCTACCTGTGAAGACAAAGAAGGAGCTTGGGGCGCATTCCAAGGCTTTATGACAGCCTACGAATATACCAAAGACCTGCATTACTTAAAATATGCTAAGCATGCCGGCGACATGGTATTAAGCTTTATCGTAGTTTGGGATATTCCATTTAATGCTGGTCGACTTGCTGACCATGGACTAAAAACCCGGGGATGGACAAACGTATCAGCTCAAAATCAGCATCTTGATGTGTACGGAGTAGTTATGACACCAATGGTGTACAAACTAGGGAAATACACTAATAACGAAGATTTAAAACGATTGGCCATAACCATGTATCGTAGTTGCGGACAAATGATTGATCCTTTCGGTTCACAAGGCGAACAACTACAACAAACCAATTTTGCGCAACACGGAGACATGAGCAACGTTTATAAGTTACGTGGAGGCTATTCCGAAAGCTGGACAGTATACTGGATTACTGCCCATTTTTTGCATGCAGCAGCCCAGTTCAAAGAAATGGGAGTTCCTCTAGATTAGAGCTAAGTTTTTGATTTTCATAACGGTTCGAAAACAACTAAAAACACCTTGAAAAAAAAGCGTGTTCTAAAGTCATTTTTTTTCGAAATCTTTTGCCAGTGTGAAAACAATTTCTACTTTTGCACTCGCTTTAATAAAGCAACAACGTTCTAGTGAATTTGTATTAAGTATTAAATGAAATCGCTGCAAAGCGAAATGATATTTAGCACTATAAACCATTGGAGAGGTGGGAGAGTGGCTTAATCCACCAGTTTGCTAAACTGACGTACGGGCAACTGTACCGGGGGTTCGAATCCCCCCTTCTCCGCATTAAAAATATTTTCGGGATGTAGCGCAGCCCGGTTAGCGCACCTGCTTTGGGAGCAGGGGGTCCCAGGTTCGAATCCTGGTATCCCGACCAATTGAAAATCAAGGAGTTAAACGTAAGTTTAGCTCCTTTTTTATTTGATATGGGTACAACATAGGTACAACAAAACAACCAACACAAATCACCATAAACTACCAAATATTAAAGGGCGTTTAAATGTTTTCCAACATTTGAACAGACAAATCATACCAAATGAGGGTAAATTGAATGCCAATCCCGATTTTCATTTGATTTCATCTGTTCGATTTCCTAAATTTAATGCACTAATTATCAATGCTGTTGAAAAAAGAAATAGGTAGCAATAGTTAGTGGAGTTTATGCTCAAATGCATTAAAATGGAAACAATCATTCGGAAATCAGGACTTCTTTTATTTCTGCTCAATCAAAAACTGAGGAGGTTGTTTCATTTACGGATTTTGCATAACCACAATTCAATTGTCATTTTTATCTTGCTTCTATGTATGGCTGCATTGTTGGTTGGATTTTGGGGAATGGGATTTACGCTCAGCAGAATTATCATTTACTCAACCGTGACTATTTCAATGTTGTTCCTTACTTTGCTTTTCATCGGCTCGATGAATGAAGCGAGAAGATTAAAAAAGAAAGGACTTTTCACCTTCTTCCAGTTTAACCGTAGCAATTTCAATGGCATCTCTTTATTAGATTTAGGTTTTTCCCCAGTTGAACAGGAGAACTTAAACCTGGTTCTAAACAACCTTCAACCAAAACACAAAATCGATTTTAAATTGGTTTCGGCTAATAAGTCTGCCGCTG
>JAUVDE010000160.1 GCA_030595485.1 Draconibacterium sp. | reverse complement strand
AACCTTGGCTGAAAATATGGCCTGGACTTTGACAAAGTTGCATTCTTGAACGGCATGCTGAACTTGTTTCAGTATCTCAAAAAAGATTCCGAAACAAGTTCGGAATGACGCCAACTCATAAAAAAGACACCCAAAACTAGGTGCCTTTCTGCTTGAACATTGTTTAACTGTGCTTATAAACTTTCCTCATCGGAAACAAATTCTAGTATATCTCCGGGCTGGCAATCCAATATTTCACAAATGGCTTCCATAGTTGAAAAACGTATGGCTTTTGCTTTACCTTTCTTTAAAATTGAGAGATTAGCCATGGTAATCCCTACCCGCTCGGAAAGTTCGGTGAGGCTCATCTTTCGTCTGGCCATCATAACATCGAGGTTTACTATTATAGCCATAATTTAAAGATTAATTGCTTGTTATTATCCTGATTTCCATTACTTAAATAAAGATACCATAAGAAGCTTGACACAAGAATTCCTAAACCAATCCCCATGAACAATGGCTCTATTCTTGAAATTTCTGTTGAAACAAATGAAACATTTGCATTTAGAATATCTACCATAATTCGCTGTTTATATGGTTAACTCGTTTTCTTCCTTAAGTTCCAAACCTTTTAAAAAGATATGCGATAAAACCCAGGTAAATAGAGCTGCTATTATCAATCCGGAATACCAACCGCCACTTGTTGAAAATTCAAGGCTTTCAAATTTCATTTCTTGAAAAACTACTCTTTGCAATAATTGAAAATAAAGGACGGTAAAAAGCCACATTCCGGTTAGTACATAACTTAGCTTTCGAAGCAGATAGAAGTTTTGTGCATCAAATATTCTACCCTCACTAACATTTCGGATAAATCGGTGAAACAGAAATACCATAAAAAACATAAGCGGAAATATAAAAAACATTGGAATGGCATTGGTACGAGCTACAATTGGAGGAGTATCGATATAATGAAACTTACCCGTTGCCTCCACTAGTTCTATCTGAACTTCCTCCCCCCAATACATTGCTGTGCCTGTTTCAACAACACTTGCTTCAAAGGGCATTTGTGTATGAAGCTGCACATTGTCGCCCCAAAATCCGAATAACAAACCAATTCCAAAGATCATCCCCAATAAACTGGCGATTATAGTCAAATAATAAACGATGGAAGTTAGAATATAAATTATCCGAATACTTAATGGTGTTTTTTGCATGGCTTTTTGTTTTTGTTTCCATACAAAGGTAAAGGCTTTTTATCTAAAAACAAATATTATTTATCGTTTATCAATAATTTATTATTCTACTACAACAAACTACCTAACCAAAACTTTAACGAATCAATAATTGGAGAATACTCAAGATTGGCTTATTTTCACGCAAACATTTTTTTCTATGAAACGAATTCTAATAACATTCCAGTGTATTGTCCTTTTTTCGGTACTATGCAGTGCACAAAACTACAAAACAGGGATAGGAATTCGCGGTGGATCGCAGAATGGTATTTCAGTGAAGCATTTTGTATCGGAGAAAGGTGCCATTGAAGCAATAGTTGCAACTCGCTGGCAAGGTTTTTATGCCATTGGTTTGTATGAAAGAATTGGGACTTATTTTGAGGTTCCCGGATTTACATGGGCTTATGGAGCAGGTGCACATGTTGGATTTCTTGGTGGCAGCAATTCGAGATTTGATGACAACGAAGACCACACCGTAGCAGGTGCTGATTTTTTGTTTGGACTAGAATATAAATTTCAGGGAGCTCCAATTAGTATAGGTTTGGATTGGAAACCCCAGTACGATTTTATTGGTGATACCTATTTTGTTTGGGACGATGCTGCATTTACCGTTCGCCTTACTTTTGGCAATAAAAAACCTTCTCCACAGGAGTGAAGAAGGTTTTTTCTATTTTTCGTAATAAGTTGAATTCTAAGAAAAGGACAAGCTCAGGTTAAAAGCTACTTTGTTACTATCACCAAAAATCGGGAAGCTTTCCAAAATTCAGTCTTGTTGTCGATAAACAAAGTATCTGCTGTTTTTTCTCCCGAGATATAAAATGAACCAGCGGTGTGCACCGAAACTACTTCTGCTTTTTTAACCATTAATGGAATAAAGTTAAACTTCCGAATATCGACCTCGGTAAAATACTCACGGTTAAAATCTTCTTTTATGGTAGTTGAACGTCCAATTCCGGCGAGACCACCACTACGTTCTACAACTCCGTTATCGCGTAATTCTTTTATGGTTCCGTAGGCATAATATGCCTGATTTAATTCGAGTGTTTGTTTTTTAATAGTACTTGTTTTTGCAGCACTTTCGCTTTCAATTACCACAATTTTTTCGTTTAAAACCGTAATGTTTTTGGTTAGTTTTTCTACCTGTTTTGCAAGTGCCACAATTTCTACGTCTTTATCGTCAACCTGTTTTTCAAGGTTGTTCACCATTCTTTCGAGCTCAGCAATGGTTGAATTTAGGTTTCCTATTTTATAATTGGCACGGTTTAACTTCTTTTGAAGATTAATAATTTGTTCTTTATTTTGTTGAATTAGCTGGTTTAAAAGAGTAATGTCTTCTAAAATTAATTGCTTCTGTCGGTAATTCATTTCTCGACCACGCACCGATTGAACAGTAACCATTTTCTCTACTCTTTTTATGGAATCGAGAGTGGCAAGTATTTCATTAAAATCGTTTAAGTATTCAACAATAGAGGAGTCTTTAACAGCCGCTTTGCTGGAAATACTATCTCGCTCTATTTGTAGCTGTTCGACATCTTTTTTATAATTATGACATGAGGAAAAAAGAAACAAAGCCATGCAGAAAGTAATTAGCCATTTCATATCGCAGAATTTTATGTTGTACTTACAAGGTACAACACATAGTTCAGAAATACATAATGATTTTTATTTAAATAAGCTGACAACTAGAGTTATGCCGAATTTTTCATGGGTAAGGAAAGCCAATGCACACGAACCGGTAGCGATTGTAGCGGCACCCTGTTGCAGTTTGCACCGTAGTTTTGTTAGTGGGCGGAGGCTGACGAAGGAAGCCCACGTACCAATTACAAAACCGCTAGTAATACCAATGACACATCAAAATGATTGGTATAGACAAAAGAGGTATAGCAAAAAGCGCGGCAGCCGGACTAAAAAGTCGCAGTATTCAGTCACAGTTAACAGTCTCGACTTGCAGTATTTCGCATAAAAAAAGCCTTCCTGAAAAAACAGAAAGGCTTTTGAATATTATGAGAAGCAGCTTATTTAGCTTGCTCTAATTTTAAAGTTTCGGTAGTTACGTCGCAAACTTCGCTTGGTCCCCAATACTGAATAGGACCAGGATAAATGAAGTTGGTGCTGTACGCCCACTCGCCACGTTTCGATTTGAAGAATTTGTATGGAGCACCGTCTAACTCAACCAAAGCTTTTTGAATTACTGGTTTCATATGACCGTGACGTTTTTCCATGTTCATCATCATTGTTATTGGAACACCACCAGCAATCCACTCGTCGGCAGGAGCAGTTGTGTTACGTACCGATGACATGTAACCTGTTAAACCATCGGAAATAAGAACCGAAGCGGTGTAACCCAATGAGTAACAATAATCGGCATCGAAATTTGATGGTGCAGCACAACGCCCTTCGTAACCGAAGAAGTGATACTGAGCACCAAATTTACCAACATATTTGCCGGCAGCTTTCATCTCGTCTAACTTAGTAGCAACCATTTCGCCCAATAACTTTTCAGTTTCGATTAACGAAACCTGCACGTTTCCGTGTGGGTCGCGGTCTAACATTAACTGGCTGGCAATTCCTGCTGGTAACGACAATAATACTTTCGACGACTCGGGTGTAATATGTTCTGAAACCCACTGAATGCGGTGACTTTTCTTTAAGTGCTTAAATTCTTTTTCTCTGGTAGAACCTTCAGCAAGCAAGTCGTTTAATTCTGAAATTAAAATTTTCATTTCAGGAATAAACTCTACCAAACCTTCAGGAATAAGTGCAACACCAAAATTGTCACCATTTTCGGCACGTTTTGCAACAATATCAGCCATGTAAGTAACTACCTGGTCTAAAGTTTGTTGTTTTTGCTCAACTTCTTCAGAAATTAAAGTAATGTTTGGCTGTGTTTTTAAAGCACACTCTAAACCAATATGAGAAGCCGAACGTCCCATAAGTTTAATAAAGTGCCAGTATTTTTTTGCTGAATTTGAATCGCGCTGAATATTCCCAATCAACTCGGAATATACTTTAGTTGCGGTGTCGAAACCAAACGATGTTTCAATCATTTCGTTTTTCAAGTCACCATCGATTGTTTTAGGACAACCAATAACCTGCAGTTTTTCGCCTTTAGCTGCATAGTATTCCGCTAAAACACATGCGTTTGTGTTTGAATCGTCGCCACCAATAACAACCAAGGATTGTAAACCAAGGTCTTTTGCAATTTCTAAACCTTTATCGTATTGCCAATCTTCTTCTAATTTAGTACGACCTGAACCAATAATATCGAAACCACCAGTGTTACGGTAATCATCAATAATATCAGCAGTTAACTCAATGTATTTATGGTCAACCAATCCACCAGGACCACCTAAGAAACCATATAGTTTACTTTTAGGATTTAGTTTTTTTATACCATCGAAAATACCCGAAATTACATTGTGACCACCAGGAGCCTGACCACCAGAAAGAATTACACCAACGTTAAGTGGCTGTCTGTCTTTTTTAACTTCGCCAGCTTCGAAAGAAATTAAAGGCATTCCGTTAGTATTCGGAAATAACTTTGCAATTTCTACTTGGTTGGCAACTGATTCGGTTTTTGCACCTTCAACCAATTTAACAGCACCAGTTAACGACTTAGGTACTTTAGGCTGATATTTAGCCCTTTCTTTTTGTAATGCACTAATATTGTTCATCTTATATTTTATTGATTTCTTTTTCTAAAGTGCATCAAAAATAAGCTTATTTACGATGAAAACGTATGTTCTAAAATTTGGGGCTGAGAATTTAAAGTAAAGTTAAAGGGGGGATTAGTTATCAGTGTTCAGTCACAGTATTCAGTCACATTGAAAAGAAATGAGAATTTGGTAGCTAGTAGTAAAATGGAAGCAGCAAAGTGCTGTCATTTCGAACGAAGTGAGAAATCTGTTGCATATAATATTACAGAACAGATTTCTCAGACGTTCCTCTTTCAAAATGACAATATTTCTAAAAATTACGAGGTAAAGAAATCGAGAATTTGACCTGCGGTGCTTCCACGGCCGGCTTTATACATTTCCGTATAACCACATTTTTTACATGAAATAGTAATAAAACGCCGGTTTTGAATATCAAAAAATCTTGAAAGCCCCGAACCTGTTGTTCTTATCTCATCTTCTTCGTACTCCCAGTTTTTGCACTTAAGGCAAATAAATTGCTTCGTCATTGTTTCTTTGTTCTAGTTGTTTTCATGAATATCAGTACTACTTTTAAAATTGCATTACAATTCGAATAATAAATTCGGCAAAAATCATTGACAGTAGAACCATGCCAACCACCTTTTCAACTTTCTTTCGTTTACTAATCCTTTTTTCGCAGTTTTGATTTTTAATGCTCGTACCTACCCTTCTTCACTTTTCTTTTTAAGTCGTTTTGCATCTTTTAAAGCTTTATGAATTATCCACTCCAACTGCCCATTAATACTCCTGAAATCGTCGGCAGCCCAGCGTTCAACATCCTCCATCATTGCAGGATTTATGCGTAGTACAAATGATTTTTTCTTCGCCATAACCTATCCCTTCCTTTGCTACGAGCCTACTTAAATATTTGAATTAAACCAAAAATAAGAATCACCAACACAATTTCGATGGCAAAAATTATCAAGATTTTTTTTGCCTTTTTCCAAACTGGCGATTCCATATTTTGCTTGCTCTTTTCTTCAGGTAAAAATATTTTTCGCTCACCCATTAATTTCCCCATGGCATATTCAATGGCCTGCTTCTTTTGGGTTCCAATTAATAGTTTTTTCCCGTTTTTAAAATAAAGCTGCAAGCCTATATTTCCCGAAATAGTATATGCCTGTCCGGATGTTCTTCTACTTCGAAACCCATAGCCCCCGTATTCACGCTTTGCTCTGTACTTACGAATCTCAAACCGCTCAATTTCCTGAACTTTTATTCTGTACGATTTTCTCTTGAGTGGTGGAAATGTGATAAAAATTCCATCGTAAGTTATCTTTGTTTTTAGCCTGCTTAATACCAATACGATTAATACTGAAACAATAAACAATCCGGCTACACTTCCATAAAGAATAAGACGTAAGAAACCCTCTGAACTTGTATCCCCCAACTGTACCGAAAGTTCGTTGGCAAGTGGAATTACTATGGCCAGCAAGGTAGAACCCAATATCAGCCACAGCCACCACTGCGTAAAGCGCTGTTCTTCTTTAAAGAGTACCTTTTCCATTATACAATTAATAAAGCGTACCTGTATTAACAATCGGAGTAGCATCTTTATCGCCACATAATACAACTAATAAATTACTAACCATGGTTGCCTTTTTATCTTCATCGAGCTCAACAATTTCCTTCTGACTCAGTTGATCCAAAGCCATCTCAACCATACTTACTGCACCTTCAACAATTCTAAAGCGAGCAGCTACTATCGCAGTTGCTTGCTGGCGTTTCAACATGGCCCGTGCAATTTCTTGTGCATAAGCAATGTGGTTAATACGAGCTTCAATTACTTCTATTCCGGCAATTTCTAATCGTTCGATTATTTCACGCTCTAACTCATTGTTCACTTCCTCAGTACCATCACGTAACGTTACTTTTGCCGATTCGTCTTCAATGTTATCGTACGGATATAAACCTGCTAATTTCCGCAAAGCTGCCTCACTTTGTACCACCACAAAATGCTCGTATTCATCAACACCAAATGCTGCTCTGAACGTTTCCTGAACTTTCCAAACCAACACCAAACCAATCATAATTGGGTTCCCCAGTTTGTCATTTACTTTAATGGTTTCACTATCAAAATTACGTGCTCGCAACGAAATCTTTTTTCGAACAAAAAACGGATTTACCCAATAAAAACCATTTGTTTTAATGGTTCCTTTGTAGGCTCCAAATAAAACCATTACACAACTTTGATTCGGATCGACCACCGTGAAACCAATTGCAGTTAAAATAAAAATCGGAATTAGAATTACAGCCGGAACAATCATTCCACGCATAAAACCAAAAACGATTATAACTAAAAGAAAAAGTTCCAAGAAAAGGAACATGTAACCTGACAAACCTGAATATTGTTTTTCCATGATATTATATATTTAGCATTTTGATATTATTTTAATATCACTAAAGTAAAACAAAATTTTACAAAATACAATACCTGTCCTAAAATATTTTATTCATAAATTTGAACGATTTTAATAAACAATACATCAACTCTACCGTTTGTTTGAAAAACCACAAGAATGAAATTCATAAAAAAACCGATAAAT
>JAUVDE010000278.1 GCA_030595485.1 Draconibacterium sp. | reverse complement strand
GAAATCGGTTACAGAAAAAAACACAATTAAAAGACTCGTCGAAAATTGGTTTAAAAAACCTAAACGAACGTTGTAATTTAATACTGAACAGAGAAATTGAGATACAGGAAAGTGCGGAAGAATTTATTGTAAAGGTTCCTGTGAAACTGAATTAATTAAAACGTCATTCCGAACTCGTTTCGGAATCTTTTTAATAAAGTGCTGAAACAAGTTCAGCATGGCAACCTTAGAAAAGTATTATGAAAGTTGTAATTATAGAAGACGAACATTATGCAGCAGAAAAACTAATTCAGTTGTTAAACAAAACAGCTCCTGAGATTGAAATACTTCAGGTTTTGGAATCGGTTGAAGATTCAATAAACTGGTTTTCGTCAAATGTTTCGCCCGACCTAATTTTTATGGATATTCAACTTGATGATGGAATTTCATTCGAAATTTTTGATGCCGTAAAAATTGATACTCCAATTATTTTCACAACTGCGTTTAATGAATATGCCATTCGGGCATTTAAAGTAAACAGTGTCGACTATTTATTAAAACCTATTGAGGAACAAGCGCTTGAAACCGCATTTCATAAATTCAAATCCATTCATTCCGAAAAACAAGAATTCTCCGAGAAAGTTTCGAAAGTAATCGAACAGATTTCAACCAAATATAAATCGAGGTTCTTTTTAAAAGTGGGCAGTCGATTTCAATCAATTCAAGTTTCTGAGATTTGCTCTTTTTTTGTGGAAGAACGCAGCACATTCCTAAAAACGATGAGTGGTAAAACTTATGATTTAGATTTCTCGTTAGAACAACTTCAGAAAAGGATTGACCCAACTATTTTTTTCAGGGTAAACCGAAATTATTTGGTTAACATTAATTGTATCGCCGAAATAATCTCGTATTCTACCAACCGCTTAAAACTAAACCTGAAAAGTAATTCGGAGAACGGAATAATTGTGAGCCGCGACAAGGTTTCGGAATTTAAACATTGGATGGACAAATGACACAAAAAAAGGAGCCTTTCGACTCCTTTCTTTTCTTCCCTCAAGTTAATACTAATTAACTCACTCACACATTCCAATTAATATTTTATACCAATTTGGCGTCTAGTTCAATTTCAGCAGTACCTCCTGCATATAGTCGCGAAATAGGACATTTTTCTTTGGCTGCTACCGAAAGTTCAGCAAACTTCTCTTGCGATAAACCTTCGCATTTTACAACGCATTCCAATTTAATATTTGTAATTGCTGGTCCACCATCAACTTCTCCTAAAGTAACCGAGGCTTCTGTTTCAATACTTTCAGGTGTTAATCCATCGCCGCTAATTAAAGCCGACAAAAACATTGAATAACATCCCGATTGTGCAGCACCAACAAGTTCTTCAGGATTAGTTCCCTTACCATTTTCAAAACGAGAAGCAAATGTAAAAGGGCCACTATAACCCGTGATATCCATATTACCTTTTCCCTCTTTTAGGGTACCATTCCAAACTGATTTAACTTTTCTTACGGTCATGATTTTATTTTTTTCAGGTTATTTAATTTGTTACAAAGTTGCATCACCAGGTGCCCAATCGCAACCGGTTAAACCAGGATTTTGCGTCGCTTCCAAAGCTCTAAGTACTTCTGCAACGTTTCTTCCAGTTCCATCATTATTACAGTTTACCCACTGAATTACTCCTTCTGGATCAACAATAAAAGTAGCACGGTAAGCAACTGAACCCGGTTGAAGAATACCTAATTTTTTACTCAAACATTTTGAGGTATCTTCAATTAACGGGAAAGTAAGATTCGATAATTTTGGGTCATTAGCTTTCCATGCCAAATGCACTTCTGCAGTGTCAGTTGAAGCTCCATATAGCTCGGCATTTAATGCCTTAAATTTATCATGATTGTTATTGAATTCGATAATTTCAGTTGGGCAAATGAATGTAAAATCTTTTGGATAGAAAAAATATACTGCCCACTTACCTTCTTCTTGATGATCCTTTGAAGTTACTTCTCCGAACTGGTTATCGGCCAAGATTGCTGTTTTCTTAAATTTTGGAAATTTGTCTCCTACTGATTTCATAATTTCTTGTTTTTTATATTATTAAATTATTTAGACTTATTTAAAATTACCATACAAATGTAGATTAATAAACAGCTCGTGTCAAATTGATTTTTTTTAAGCCAAATAGAAAAAAGCTATACCCTTTAGAGTAATTAATTGAAAAACAACAATATTGATTTTTTGTTGACTTGGTTAAAACAAAGACGTTCTTGTGTCTTTTACAATATCGATATATTGGTTTCTTAGCTGCATTTGTTGTTCGCTTACTGAATATCGCTATATTTATACGTTTTTTGAATTAAAATTAGGAAATAGTAATATACCTATCCAATTAAAACTACAAATTGTAATGGAAAAGAAATCAAACAAAATTTCAGTTTCAAGAAGAGCATTTCTTGGCACTGCTGCAGCCGCCGCTGCAGGTATGACAATTGTTCCCAGACACGCTGTTGCGGGATTGGGGCACAAAGCACCCAGTGACAAACTCAATATCTTAGGTATTGGCGTTGGTGGAATGGGATTTGCTAACCTTAAAAATATGTCATCAGAAAATATTATTGGTCTTGTTGATGTGGACTGGAAATATACTGGTGGCAATGGTGTTTTCGACAGATTTCCGAATGCCAAAAAGTACAAAGATTGGCGAATTGCATTCGATGAACTGGGAAATGAAATGGATGCAGTAATGATTGCAACCGCCGACCACACGCATGCTATTGTAGCTGCAACTGCCATGTCGATGGACAAACATGCCTATGTTCAAAAGCCTTTAACTCATACAGTTTATGAGTCGAGATTGTTAACCAAATTAGCTGATAAGCATAATTTGGCAACTCAAATGGGTAACCAGGGTTCTTCAGGCGAAGGTGTAAATCTTACTACTGAATGGTTAGCAAATGGAGAAATTGGTGAAGTAACCAAAGTTGAAGCTTTCACCGACCGTCCAATCTGGCCACAAGGATTAAACACCCCGGAAAGAGGTGATTGGGTTCCCGAAACATTAGATTGGGATCTATTTACCGGACCGGCAAAAATGCGTCCTTACAACCAGGTTTATCACCCATGGAACTGGCGTGGTTGGTGGGATTATGGTACAGGTGCATTAGGAGATATGGCTTGCCATATCCTTCATCCTGTATTTGTTGGTCTCGATTTAGGATATCCAATCCACACTCAAGGAAACTCAAGTTTGTTATTACAAGATTGTGCTCCTGTTTCACAATCAGTTAAAATGACTTTCCCAGCCCGCGATGCAAAACGCCAATGGAAAGGAATGAAGAAAAAAGCCCAACTTCCTCAGGTAGATGTACATTGGTACGATGGTGGTATAAAACCTATGCTTCCTGAAGGATGGCCAGATGGCAAGAATCCTAATAATGCTGGTGGAGGAGTACTTTTCCACGGAACTAAAGACACCTTAGTATGTGGATGTTATGGGAGAGACCCTTGGTTGCTATCAGGTCGTGTTCCTGAAGCTCCTAAATTCCGCCGCAGAGTTGAAGAGAGTCACGAAATGGATTGGGTACGCGCTTGTAAAGAATCTCCTGAAAACCGTACAATGACAGCTTCTGACTTTAGTGAAGCCGGACCATTTAACGAAATGGTTGTGATGGGCGTTCTTGGAGTTCGTTTACAATCGTTGAATAAAGTGTTAGATTGGGATGGTGATAAAATGGAATTCACTAACCTTGCTGATGATGAGCAAATTAGAACTGTTATTAAAGATGGTTTTGCGATTCACGATGGTCACCCGACATTTAAGAAAACATGGACTGACCCAGTTCCTGCAAAAGATTTTGCTGCTGAATTGATTAAGCACGAATATCGTAAGCCTTGGAGCTTGCCTGATATGCCTAAATAGTATTATAGGTGAAAACAAAATATAGGGTGTCGTTTACGGCACCCTTTTTTTGTCTCATTAAAATACTTCAAAATGCTTGCGTAATTTCATGCAAAATTGTAAACTTGCACTCCGAAAATCGTACGTAACACTACAGTTTTCACTTAGGGCCTATAGCTCAGTTGGTTAGAGCACCTGACTCATAATCAGGTGGTCCCTGGTTCAAGCCCAGGTGGGCCCACGGAAATAACACCTAAAAATGAGAGAGTTACAGAATTTATTTTCTGTGACTCTTTTTTATTTTACGGATCTTGCACACTTCTTGTAAAATGCTTTATATACTTGTTACCTGAATACTTGGAAACAAAATTATCGAATATCCTTTGGGGCAAAAAACTTACAAGCTGGGCGAAAACGTATTTACCGTTGTTCATGTGAATAATAAAAATCCACGAACATAACCGATTCAAATCGTCACGCACCAAATAACGGCGTAAAGTATAGATTTACAATAATTTCAAAGAACGATATTTAATATTTAGTGGACACTAATGATGAAAAATAATTAGTAAAAGCCCCACAGCAACTTTCATCTATTTTTGGTTTTTGATTGTCATTAATTGATAAAACTTATCACCAATCTTACGTTATTAGAAGTTACAGGTTACTTTATTTATCTTTATGTTTTTATTCTAATTTTCATGTCTGACGAAAACAAAGTTGCTTTAATTACCGGAGCCAGCAAAGGAATTGGAAAAGCCATTGCACTTGGCTTGGCTGAAATGAACTACCAAACTGTTCTTATTGGGAGAAACCAGACTGATCTCAAATGTGTTTCTATCCTAATAATAAAAAATGGAGGCTTCACTCCTACTCTTTTCAAATTGGATATTACCAATACAAACGAAGTAAGAAATACAATCGAAAATATTATTGCTGATTACGGCAGAATTGATGTTTTGGTGAATAACGCCGGAATTTATATCGATGGTTCGCTTGATGTTTCGGAAGATGATTTTGCCAAAATGCTGGAGACAAATTTAACAGCTCAGTATTCTATTTTAAAAGAAGTGGTTCCGCAAATGAAAGCACAAAAATCAGGGTATATCTTTAACGTAGCATCGCGTGCAGGTAAAATTGGCTTTGCAGGAAGTGGAGCATACAGCGCCTCGAAATTTGGATTGCTTG
>JAUVDE010000041.1 GCA_030595485.1 Draconibacterium sp. | reverse complement strand
AAAAAACAGAGGATGTTATTTCAAGAATTAATTAGTAAACGCCAAAGCGTTCGAAAATATCAGGAAAAGACCGTTGAAAAAGAAAAGATTCAGCAGTTAATTGAAGCCGTTCATTTGGCACCATCGGCTTGCAACTCGCAGCCTTGGAAATTAATTATTGTAAATAATCCGGAGTTAAAGGATAAAGTCGCCAAGGCTACTTTTAGTAAAACGGTTTCGTTTAATAAATTTGTAACAGAAGCGCCGGTACTCGCCATTTTTGTTTTTGAGAAAGCAAAACTAACTGCACGAATCGGTGGAAGCATTAAAAATCAGGAATACCCGCAATACGATATTGGCATAGCCGCAGCGCATTTTTGTTTGCAGGCAACTGAACTTGGCTTGAGCACCTGCATGCTTGGTTGGTTTAACCAAAAGAAAATTCAACAGCTCTTAAAAATCCCGAAAAAACGCAAAGTTGCTTTGGTAATTACATTGGGTTATGAACCCGATGCTTACAAACAGCGCAAAAAAATCCGCAAACCTCTCGACGAAATTTGCGGATTCAATTCATATTAAACGAAAACTATTTTTTATACACCCAAACTTCTGAGCCGGGATTGTTGGTCATGAATTCTTGTTTGGCTTTTTCTGCCAGACCAAAAGTATCGTAAGTTCCAATTCCAATAATAAAGAATCGTCCCTTTTTACCCACATGGAAAGCATCGAACCCTCTTGCTTTTAGTTCATTCAAATAGGTTTCAGCATTTTCTTCAACCGCGAAACTTCCTCCTACCAAATAGTATTTTGGCACATTTGTATCGACTACTTTTGTTTCTTCAACAATTACCGAGTCTTTCTGAATAGCAGGCAAAGTATCTTTTGCAAAAACTTCAACAGTATCTTGTGAAACTATAGCTGGCTCCTCTATCACTGCCGACTTAGTAGTTTCTTTTGCTTTGTCTGCAGCTCCATCTTCATTGCCTTTCATGAAAATAAAAACAGAAACAGCAATTAAAGGAATCAGTACGAGAAATAACCACAACCAGCCGCGTTTTTTCTTTTCTTCTTGAGCTTCTTCTTCAACTTTTATTTTTTCAGGTATCGGTTCTGTAACCGGAATTGGCGCCGGTTCCACAATTGTTTCCTCTACTTCAGGAGATTTTTCTTCTTCAATTTCTTCCTGAATTGTTGGTTCATCAATCTCCTCATCTTCAGGAATAAACGGAGGAACAACTTCCGGTTCTTCTTCAACAGTTTCTTCTTCAACTGCAATTGTGGTGGCTTCTAATCCAAACGAATCTAGAAGAAGGTTTTCATCTTCTTCAGCCTTAAATGCAATTGTGTTTTCGTCGGTGTAGAATAAAATGCCAACTTCATCTATTTCAACTTGCTCGCCACTATCTAATTTATAAAGAATATTTTCGCGTTCTTTTTCAATGCGTTTTAGGGCATCGTAATGCGAAATGCGTTTATTCTCGGCTACATGCCCCACCAGCAAACCATCGTTATTCCGAATCTGCTGATTAAATGAAACAACTTTTGAAGGAGGTTTCATCTCGTCGCCATCGTTGCTAATTTCTGCCGGTTTATACTCAGAAACAAAGGCGCCAAAGCCGGGAACAATAACAATATCGTTCTCTAAAAGAAGTTCGTGTATGTATTTTCCGAAGTCCACAATTAATAATTTAGCTTGTAAAAATAGGAAACATCTGTGGATTAGGGCAAAAAACCAAAGATTAAGTTTTTGAAAACCATTGATAAACCCCCGAAAAAAACACGAACGTAATACATAGTTTTTGCTACTTTTGCAGTTCAAACCAAATAACAATGGCAAAAAAGATTTTAGTTACAGGCGGAACCGGATACATTGGTTCTCACACAGTTGTCGAGTTGCAGAACTCAGGTTACGAAGTTGTTGTAGTTGACAACTTATCAAATTCAAGTGCAGATGTTTTAGATAACATTGAAAAAATTTCGGGCATTAAACCAGCCTTCGAACAGTTCGACTTAGCTGATAAAGCAAAGACTGATAACTTTTTCGCAAGAACTCCTGGAATTGAGGCTATTATTCATTTTGCAGCTTCAAAAGCGGTTGGAGAGTCTGTTCAGAAACCTTTAATGTACTATCGAAATAATTTGGTTTCGTTAATGAACTTAATGGATTGCCAAGTGAAATATGGTGTAGCAAACATTGTATTCTCATCGTCGTGTACCGTTTATGGACAGCCCGATGTGTTACCGGTAACCGAAAAAACTCCGCGTAAAGATGCCGAGTCGCCATATGGAAATACCAAACGTGTAAACGAAGATATTTTAAGCGATTCAATTGCAGCACATCCTGAAATTACAGGAATTGCATTGCGTTACTTTAATCCAATCGGAGCACATCCAACAGCAATAATTGGCGAACTTCCGTTGGGAGTACCACAAAATCTTGTACCCTTTATTACTCAAACTGCCGCTGGTTTACGCGACGAGCTTATGGTATTTGGCGATGATTACGATACGATTGATGGTTCGGCAGTTCGTGATTACATTAATGTGGTTGATTTAGCAAAAGCTCATGTTGTTGCAATTGCTCGCTTATTAGAAGGCAAAAACAAAAAGAATTACGAAATCTTCAATCTGGGAACCGGAAATGGTTTATCGGTTTTGGAAGTTGTAAATGGTTTTGAGAAAGCCACAGGTGTAAAGTTGAACTACAAAATTGTTGGTCGTCGTGCCGGTGATATTGAAAAAATTTGGGCTGACACCACTTTCGCTAACGAAGAGTTAGGATGGAAAGCTGAGAAAGAGTTGGAAGAGACACTACTTTCGGCCTGGTTGTGGGAGAAAAAACTAAGAGGCATCAAATAGCTGTTTTTAAATAGTTATTGCTTCGCTTTAATCTTATTCTTTTACCTTATTTTTAACCCAAAATTATTAGTATGAAAACAATTCTTATAACTGGTGGCGCAGGTTTTATCGGCTCGCATGTTGTTCGCTTATTTGTTGAGAAATATCCTGATTATGAAATAGTGAATCTTGATAAACTTACCTATGCCGGAAATTTGAATAACCTGAAAGATATTGAGAACAAGCCCAATTACGAGTTTGTAAAAGGCGATATTGTTGATAGTGAATTTATACAGAACTTGTTTGAAGAAAGGCAGTTCGATGGTGTAATTCATTTGGCGGCTGAATCACATGTTGATAGGTCTATCTCAAATCCAACTGAATTTGTTTTCACCAATGTAATTGGTACAGTGAATTTATTGAATTCGGCAAAACACATTTGGAAAGATGATTTCTCAGGGAAACGTTTTTATCACATTTCAACTGATGAAGTTTATGGTTCATTGGGTGCAGAGGGAATGTTTACTGAAGAAACCAGCTACGATCCACATAGCCCATATTCAGCATCAAAAGCTAGCTCCGACCACTTTGTACGAGCTTACCTCGACACTTTTGGCCTGCCATCAGTAATATCAAATTGCTCTAATAATTACGGCTCATTCCAGTTTCCAGAGAAACTGATACCACTTTTTATACACAACATTAAAAACAACAAACCTTTACCTGTTTATGGCAAAGGCGAAAATGTTCGCGATTGGCTTTGGGTAGTTGACCATGCTCGCGCAATTGATGTAATTTACCACAAAGGTAAAATTGGTGAAACCTATAACATTGGCGGTTTTAACGAATGGACTAACATTGATTTAATTAAGGTGATGTGCAAAAAAATGGATGAGAAATTAGGACGCCCGGTTGGTGAATCGGAAAAACTAATTACCTACGTAAAAGACCGTGCCGGGCACGATTTGCGTTATGCCATTGATGCCACCAAATTTAAAAATGAATTAGGATGGGAACCATCGCTTCAGTTTGAAGAAGGCATTGAACTTACCATTGATTGGTACCTTGAAAATACCGAATGGTTAGAAAATGTTACCTCAGGCGATTATAAAAAATACTATCAGGAACAATACGAAAAAAGGTAAAAACACTATAAAGTGACAATTTTGAAAAGGATTCTTAATAAACAATACTTTATTTACACCCGTTGGCGAAAGTCTTCGGGTGTTTTTCTTGAAAAAATGCGCATAAAAAAAGCCACTCAGAAATAAGTGGCTTCTATATATTTTGTTTCGCCTATTCGCAGGTACAGGTCTCTAAACAATCAATAATCTGACCTAAAATTGTGTATTTTAAAAAGTAGAAAGTATTCTTGCCTTCACGTTTCGAACACAAAACACCCTTGTCGCGTAAAATACCCAAATGGTGAGAAGTGGTCGATTGCTCAATCCCCAATAATTCATGTATCTCTGTAACAGTAAGCTTTTTACCACCCTCAAGATGTTTTAAAATTGCAATACGCATTGGATGAGCCATTGCCTTTAACATACTGGCTGCAATTTCCAATCTTTCTACATTTAACTCCTTGATATCTACCATATCTAAATCTTTAAGAATACAAATATATAAATATTTAAGAATAGATATATCAAAATCAGAATCAAGAACAATTTCAAATTATAGAAACATAGTTTTTAACTATTTTTTTCCTAAAATGCGCTGTTTTTAGGTGAAATTATTCTATGTTCGTTCGAGTAAATAAAATGGGCTTAGGGTAGTAATGACAACAATAAAAAAGATTAAATCGCCGATTCAAACCGAACTGAATGAGTTCGAACCCTATTTTAAAAAATCCTTGCAAAGCGACATACCTCTTCTTGGTACAATTCTGAATTATTTGTACCGCACCAAAGGCAAACAGCTTCGCCCAATTTTTGTTTTTCTTTCGGCTAAATTACACGGCGGAACCAACGAATTTTCGAAACTAGCGGCATGTTCTGTCGAGTTACTTCACACTGCAACTCTCGTCCACGACGATGTAGTTGATGAATCGTATGAACGCCGTGGTTCCTTCTCGGTAAAAGGGCTTTGGCGAAATAAACTAGCTGTTTTAGTTGGCGACTATATTTTAGCACGTGGTTTACTGCTACAGCTCGAACAAAAAAAATACAACTTTCTGCATTTAATTTCGCGCGCTGTTCAAGACATGGCCGAAGGCGAAATTCTACAAATGAAAAAAAGCCGGAAACTGGACATTGATGATGAAACTTACTTTGAAATCATCAGAAAAAAAACAGCTTCATTAATTGCAACCAGCATGGCTATCGGTGCAGCATCGGCAACCGACAATGAAGAGATTGTTGAAAAAATGTACCGTATTGGGCAAGATGCCGGAATTGCTTTTCAAATAAAAGACGATATTTTCGATTATCAGGCCAAAGGAATTTTGGGTAAACCCACTGGCAACGACATAAAAGAAAAGAAAATTACCCTGCCACTTTTGTACGTGTTAAACAATGCAAAACGTGGCGAACGTAAACGAATTCTTCGCCTGATAAAACGCAAGAATAAAAATTCGGAAGTAGTAAATGAACTTATTCAAATGGTAATAGACAAAGGAGGTTTGGAATATGCCGACACTAAAATGAATGAGTTTAAAGACAAAGCAATAAACGCATTAAAAGAATTCCCGGATTGTGAAGCTCGGGAATCGCTCATCGAGTTGATGAACTATATTTCTACCCGCAAAAAGTAACCATTGTGTTTACGGATATTTAAAACCCGGTTGTCGTTAAACAATAGGTACTGTCCTTTTATTCCTGCCAATTTCCCTTCAATCTCAGGTAACTTATCAAATCCAATACTTGCAATTTTGGTTGGAAATTGTTCCACAGGATATTCAATACTCGTTACTTCATTGTCAGCATCGATATACTTTCGAAGTTCGGCAGGCAACAAATCCACAACTTTTTGTTTTTCTTTCGGCAAATCAGCATCTTGAGCAATTTCGTTTTTTAACATTGCACGCCAATTGGTTTTATCTGCAAAATGTTGCTTTAGAAACACCTCAATTACACCGGCAATGTGTCGGTTTGGAGTTATGGCCAATTTTATGGCAGAACTGGCTCCCTGATCGATCCAACGTGTTGGTATTTGATGATTACGGGTAACTCCAACTTTTACCTTATTCGAAACTGCAAGGTATACATAATGGTCGATGAGATCGTTCTTTTGTCCCCATTCCAGATCGCGCGCTATACCAAATTGCGTTTTCGAAAGCTCCGGACGGATAACCGACTCGCTGGCTTCGGGAGCTGTTTGTAAACAATTGTAACAAAAGCCCTGACTAAACGATGTCTTTGTTCGTTTACCGCACGAGATGCAGTTAATCTGACCGGTAAAACTCATTTTAATTTCCTTGCCAACCAACTCATTCATGTCAATCCGGTTTTCGCCAATTGGCAAAGTATATTTTACCGGATCATCCAGCTCGGTTCTCATTTTTAAAATGTTGCCTTCGTATAGCATAGTTTGTTTTTATTTAGGATAACTCAAAAGAACTCGATTGGTTCACTATAAATCGGTATCATTTGCCACGCCCAAAACACCAATATAAAGCAACTTCGCTGCATCTTCCATAATTCCAGGAGTTAGCACATTTATTTTGTCCATTGGATGGTGGTAATAAACCGGATGAACCGAACCTTGTGTCCAAAGTCCGAAAGTTTTTATGCCGGCATCTTCAAAAATGGAAGCATCGGAACGCGGACGCCCATAATTTTTTCGCACTTCGGAAGTACTAATTTTACGATGAATAAAATTATTATTGGCCTCTTCAAAATGTTTGAAAAGTTGAGTGTGCGTTTTTGCCCCGGTTACAAAAAAGCCTGTACCGTTGCCAACCATATCAAGATTAATCATCATTTTCGTTTTTTCGATGGGGAAAAGCGGTTTGTTGCAATACTGTTTTGCGCCATACAAACCACATTCTTCGCCACCAATAAGAATAAAAAGTATCGAACGTTTCGGTTTTACTTCTGAATTTGCCAAAGCTTTTGCTGCCCCTAGTATATCGGAAACTCCGGATGCATTATCCAAAGCTCCAGGAAATACTACCTCGCCCATCTGTCCTTGCCCATCCAGATGACCACCAATAATAAGCACTTCATCTTTTAAACCAGGGTCAGAACCTTCGATTAAACCCACCACATTACACGATTGTGCTTCGGGGAAATATTCCGTTTCTGCACGAATAAATATTTTTTGTTGAGCAGGTAAAACAAACGATGCCACCTTCATATTCTTAAGTTGCGCTTTAACTGCCTTGTAATTTTTGCCAGCATCGGTAAAAATTTGCTCAACCACTTTTGCATCGACATGTGCATATATAAATCCATCTAAATTAATGGTATTCGGATTTGCAATTTTGCTGGCATAAATCATTCCTGCCGCACCATGTTTTACTGCATTTCTAAATTTCTCACGATGATAAGCATAAGGCGTCCACTTTACCATTGTTGGATCATTTTTTGAATAAGGAATTCCGGATTCGAGGATGATAATTTTACCTTCTACATCTACATTTTTATAATCATCATAATCCAATTCCGGTGCCGTAATTCCATACCCCACATAAACCAATTCGGCTTCAACATTTCCACTGGCTGAATTTGAACCCGGAAGATAATCTCCGGGGAACTCTAAAAACATTTTCTCTGTTCCGTTAAAATAAACCACCGAACCTAGCGATTTTACTTCTGAAAATTCGTTTTTAAAGTATTGGAAATAACTTCCCTTGTTAGCCGCCTTAATCCCCCACGCCTCAAATTTACCCGCGCACCATTTGGCAACTTCTAAATACTCGGGCGAACCCGACAAACGGCCAGCATACTTTTCAGAACTTAATTCTTTAGCAAAACCCAAAAGTTCATGGCTGGAAATGGAATGGAATGATTTTAGTATTTTATCAGAATCGGTACCCTGAGCAAATAGATTAAATAGAAGGCACGTAAAAATTAGAACTAGTATAGTTGATCTGGTTTTCATAAAAGACAATTCAAATTGTGCCTAAAAGTACAATTATTTGGAAAGAGAAAAATTCTTACAGAATAAATATTTAGCCTCCAATCTCGGCTTTTATTCCCAGTCCTTCAAAAATAGCCAAAGCTTTGTTTTGTTCCTCTTCCAAAGGTTCTGCCATATTAAATTCGTTATAACTAGAACCAAGCTTACTGTATTTATTAGCAGCAATATTGTGGTAAGGCAAAATATTTACCATTGGTTTTTTCATTGAAAGAGCCGCAACAAATTCCGCAATTTCAGTCACGCTTTTTTCATCAGCATTTACATTTTTTATCAACGGAATCCGAATATTTATTTCAGCATTCGTTTCCGCCAGCATTTTAAGGTTTTCAAGAATCAGACGATTACTTACACCCGTCCATTTTTTATGCACCTCTGAGTCCATGTGCTTAACATCGTACAAAAACAGTTCGGTGTACTTTGCCACTTCCAAAAGCGTTTTTGTGTCGGCAAAACCACTGGTATCAACAGTTCGGTGCAGGCCTTTTTCGCCACAAGCTTGTAGCATTTCCAACAAAAATCCGGAATGCATGAGTGGCTCTCCACCCGAAAAAGTTACTCCACCTCCTGAATGTTCGATATGAATTCTTTCTTTTTCAATTATCTCAATTAATTCTTCAACACCATACATTGTACCCGACATTTCCATTGCTTTTGTAGGACACACATCAGCGCATTTTCCACAAAGTGTGCAGGCATTAAAATCGGTAACAATTCCTTTGGGAGTTAATTCAAGTGCATTCTCCGGACAAACAGTTATACATTCTTGGGCCCCAATACAATTCTTTTCGGTGTACAGTTTTTGAGCTGCCACCGACTGACTCTCAGGATTGTGGCACCACTTGCAACTCAAAGGGCAGCCTTTCATAAATATAGTAATCCTAATACCCGGTCCATCGTTAATGGCGTAACGTTTTATGTCGAAAATGAGTGGAATCATTTTTAAGTAGTGAGATTTGAGTACAGAGTAATGAGAAAGAATCTTAGTCCTCAATACTTGGTACTAATAGTCTATTTACAAACTTTCATTCTGTGTACGGTCAATTACTTCCTGTTGAAGATCGGCGTTCATGTCGTTAAAATAATCGCTATAACCAGCCATGCGCACCAATAAGTCTTTGTAATCTTCGGGGCAAGCTTGTGCTGCCAAAAGTGTTGCCGTATCTACAATATTAAACTGAATGTGATGCCCACCCAATGCAAAATAACTTCGGATAAGATGGCCCAAGTTTTCTATATCTTTATCGCGCTTTAACAGACTTGGCACAAAACGAAGATTCAGCAAGGTTCCGCCTGATTTAGTTTGATCCAGTTTACCCAAAGAACGAACAACATTGGTTGGCCCATGAATATCACTTCCATGAGATGGCGATGTTCCATCAGAAATCGATTTTTTAGCCAAACGACCGTTGGGTGTTGCTCCTAACACCAATCCAAAATAAACATGGCAAGTAGTAGATAGCATATTCAAATGAAACGTTTCACCTTTTGTATTTGGTTTTCCATCAATAGCTGCCAATAAATCATCGTAAACCTGAATGGCAATTGAATCGGCATATTCGTCATCGTTTCCCCAAAATGGTGTCCGATTTAAAATTCGCTGACGCAATACTTCTTCGCCTTCAAAATTTTTCGAAACAGCTTGAAGTAATGTCTCCATGCTAAACGTTCTATCTTCAAAAACATGCTTTTTCAGAACGGAAAGGCTGTCGGTTGTTGTTCCCAAACCAGTACATTGAATGTAGTTGGTATTATAACGAGGACCACCATTGTAATAATCTTTCCCGCGCTCAATACAGTCTTCAATTACTACCGAAAGAAAAGGTGCCGGTGCATACTTGGCAAACATCTGGTCGATGTAATTGCTAACACGCACTTTTTGGTCGACCACATAATTTAGCTGTTTTAGAAACGCTTCGTAAAGCTCTTCGTAGCTGGTAAATGTTCTGGGATCGCCAGTTTCAATACCCGCCACTTTACCTGTTACCGGGTTAATACCATTGTTTAAAGTGATTTCTAGAACCTTTGGAACATTCAAATAACCGGTAAGCAAATAGGCTTCTTTACCGAATGCCCCAACTTCAATGCAGCCACTGCATCCACCTTCGCGTGCATCTTGCAAACTTTTACCCTGGTTCAGCATTTCCTGCACATACACATCAGGATTAAAAACAGACGGATATCCGTGTCCTTGTCGGATAAGGTGTCCGGCAGCTTTAACAAATTTATCGGGCGTTACCTCTGCTATATGAACCGAATTTCCGGGCTGCAAAACATGCAGTTCTTCAATAACTTCCAATATCATATACGAAACTTCACTTACCCCATCACTTCCATCGGGCTTAATGCCGCCAACATTAATATTGGTAAAGTCGTTAAATGTTCCGCTTTCGCGAGCTGTAATTCCCACTTTTGGTGGAGCAGGATGATTGTTTACTTTAATCCAGAAACAGCTAATCAACTCTTTTGCCGCATCGCGTGTAATTGTTCCCTCAGCCAATTCTCTTTCGTAGAAAGGAGTAAGATGCTGGTCGAAATGCCCTGGATTCATCGCATCCCAACCGTTCAATTCGGTAATGGTTCCCAGGTGCACAAACCAATACATTTGAATAGCCTCCCACATATTACGAGGTGCGTTAGCCGGCACCCAACGACAAACTTCAGCTATACGTTTCAATTCCTTTTGTCGTTTCGGATTACTTTCAGTAGCTGCCATTTTTTCCACTAAAGCCGCATGGCGTTCAGCAAAAATAATTACCGCATCGCATGAAATATCCATGGCTTTTAACTGCTCAAGTTTCTCGGTAGCTTCCGGATCATTCAGAAAATCGAGACGATTGATATGTGCCTTAATTTCCTTTTTATAATCGAGCATTCCTTTTTGATAAATGGCTCCATCGAGCGCTGTATGTCCGGGCGCACGTTGTTCCATAAACTCGGTAAATACACCTGCTTCGTAGGCACGTTTCCATTCTTCAGGAACATGATTAAAGATTCGTTCGCGCATGGTGCGGCCCTCCCAATATGGAATTACTTCGCGTTCGTAAGTATCAATGTCCTCTTGCGGAATGGTATAACGTTGTTGGTCGCGCGTGTTGAGCACTTGAAAGTCTTCAACACTGTGACACGTCAATTCAGGAAAAGTAGGTACTGTTTTTGGGAAAGGTCCACGCTCGGCAACAATAAGTTCATCGTCGCCAATGTAAAGCGTTTTCTGTTTACAAATTTCCAGGAAATTCAGGGCTCGCATTACCGGCTCTGAATATTTCCCATAGTTTTCTTTATAAAAACGGGTGGTAATTAATCCTCGTTCAATGGAGAGAGATTCCTGCGTTTCGACACTAAGCTTGCGTAAACGCTGAACTCGCTCATTCATACCCGGACCAATTTTGTTTTTATCAGTAGTGTAAAAATTTCCTTCAGCACCGGCCGGACGCTCGGGAACTATAGTTTGTACATCAGCAAAAGTCATTGTACTAAAATTAAAATTCAACAAAAAAATAAAAAAAGAGGTGGGAGTTAAAGGAGAGAAAAGCTTTATGCATATAAAATCCAACACTCGAAGAGACAGCGGTAGGATGCTAAAAGATTGGATATATATAGTTTTATAGCCACTTGACTTGTATTGTTAATTGGTGTAAATTTAGTGAATTATTGAATGTTCTCAAAAAATCATTAAATAAAAAACCATAGTTTCCAATTAACAAATTCCCTTTTCCACTGTTTATCAAAAAAACAATCAAATTAAAATACCATGAGTGATTTAAAGTTGAGCGACAAATTTGTTCTTAAGAATATTGAATCTTACGTAAAAACAGCATTGGTTTTTCTAATCATCTACCTATGTTTTTTAATTTTTAAACCATTCATGCTTCCTGTAATCTGGGGGGTAATTATTGCTGTAGCCATTTATCCTTTGCATGTTAAGTTAACGAAACTGGTTAAAAAGTCGGGATTATCTTCCGCAATTATCACCCTTGTATTTTTAGCCCTAATTATAGTTCCATCTATTTTCTTCACTTCGGCACTTGTTGATAGCGTAAAAGAATTATCTGCCGGGATTGAAGAAGGAACTTTGGTTGTTCCCCCTCCTTCGGATAGTGTTGCCGAATGGCCACTAATTGGAGAAAAAACACACGCTGCCTGGCAAGCGTTTTCTGATAGTTTTACCGCAGGTGTTGAAAAATATGAAACTCAGCTAAAAGAGCTTGGTCTTAAATTTGTTAATACCTTAAAGAGTTTTGCTGGAAGTGTATTGGTTTTTATATTGGCCATTATTATTGCCGGTGTATTTTTAACGAATTCGAAGGGTGCACTTAAATTTTCGAATACTCTATTTACAGCATTGGCCGGAAATAAGGGACCTGAAATGGTTGAAAACTCGAAAAAAACAATAACCAGTGTTGTTACAGGTGTATTGGGTACCGCCATAATTCAAACTGCAATTATCGCCATTGCCTTGTTTGTTTTTAAGGTTCCCGGAGCCCCAATAATTACTTTAATTGTTCTATTTTTTGCCATCGCTCAGTTACCTCCTACGTTGGTAATGATTCCGGTGATTATCTATATGTTTTCAGAATTGTCGGGATTACAGGCAACAATATTTGCAGTATGGGCTTTTGTTGGCTCAATAAGCGATAGTTTTATTAAACCTATGCTTTTAGGAAGGGGCATGAAAATACCAATGCTTGTTATACTTATTGGTGCCATTGGAGGCATGATATTAATGGGTATTATTGGATTATTTATTGGTGCTGTTGTATTTGCTTTAGGCTATCAATTGTTCCAATTATGGATTGAAGACACAGAAGAATACCTTGAAACTGAAAAAACAGAAACAAAATAAACAAGATTAGTAAAGCATATATGAGATAAGCAATGTGAACCAACGTTGCTTATTTTTGTTTAAACGAAAATTAGATTAATAATTATTATTGCCATGAGAAAAATTTACAAACTTTTAGTTTTTCTATTGCCTATTTCGGCCATGATATATTCATGTCATCCGGAATACGATGCAACAATAGATGAACTCGATCTCGCGATAACCAAGTTCGACGAAGATCAAAATTTTGGAGCGTTAAACACGTTCTTTTTGTACGACACAGTTATTTACATTACAGATGATGAGGATGCTGATCCTCCAGACATTAACGAAGGGCAAGGACCTCACATTATTAGTCAGGTACGCCAAAACTTACTTAATTTAGGGTGGACTGAAGAAACAGATACCATTGGTGGAATTAAAGCTGATGCATCGATTCTAATTTCAGTATTAGAAACCGATGTAAGTTTCTATTATTATGGATGGTGGGATTGGTGGTATTGGTATCCTTGGTACCCTGGCTACCCTTGGTATCCTGGTTATCCCGGCTACCCTGGTTATCCTGGCGGGGGAACTACCTATGGCTACACGGTTGGTACAGTACTGGTTGACATGGTTAATATGAACGAAGTTGAAGCACCTGACGAGCGTCCGGACCGCCCATCATTTGATATCCCAATTGTTTGGACTGGTGCGGTGAATGGTATCTTAAGTGGTTCTGACCAAAACATTGAAAATCGTTTAACCACGCAGATTGAACAGATATTTAAACAAAGTACTTATTTACATAAATAATCGCCTAAGTAATGAAAAAATATATAATCATTTTACTACTGGGTTTAGTAACTACACTAGTAAATGCACAGGAAGGTTCAACGATTTTTGTAAATTATTTACCCGCAATACCACTTGGTGGAACGGCAGATTTTTCGGATAACATTAGCCCTCGAGGAGTAGATTTTGAGGTTCAGAAATTTTTGAAAGAAGATTTATCGGTTGGTTTTGTGATTGGTTGGAATATGTTTCGACAGAAAATTACTGGGGAAACATTCGAACACAAGGATTTAACAATTACGGGAACTCAGTTTCGATATACCAACATTGTTCCCTTAAACTTAAACGTTAAGAAGTATTTTACGAACCAAGGAAATACTATGCCTTATGTTGGAGTGGGACTTGGAACATCGTATAACGAGAAACAAAATGAGGTAGGTGTTTTTGTATTATCAGACGACCAATGGATGTTTAATGTTGCTCCTGAAGTTGGTATGCTTTACGATTTAAACTATAAAACTGTATTATCGGTTAAAGTGAAGTACAACTATAGCCCTAAAGCAGGCGATTTCGATAGTATGTCGTATCTAAGCCTGGGAGTTGGTATTGGTTTAAAATAGAAAAAATTATAGTAAGATAGAAAAAGGTTCAGTCGTTACGATTGGACCTTTTTTAATAATCGGAATTGGCGATGTAGATAATTTATAAAACTGAGTTTGTATTTAGATACCAACCTAAGTTTGTATAAGTCGAACTTAGCTTAGTATTCGTTACTCGAAGTACTTATCCAATTAGTATCCTCTTCTTCTGGTTCAACAAATATTTCCTCTTCTTCCATTAGGTTATCTTTCATATTGTCGCGAAAAAAGATCCAAACTGCAACCTCATTTTTTGCCTTATTTATTTTTGA
>JAUVDE010000418.1 GCA_030595485.1 Draconibacterium sp. | reverse complement strand
AACCGCCATGGCAAGGAAAATCCAAAGCGTTAAATAGCGGTCGAGAAATTTAAGTCGTTTTTTTGATGGCATTTCTTTCTAAGATTATTAAACCAATATATACAGGACTTTTTATTTGGTAGTTCATGGTCGTCATGCTGAATTCATTTCAGCATCTCTTCCTGTTGAGATTCCGAAACAAGTTCGGAATGACGTTCGGAGCGTTGAACTATAAACACTGAACTAACTAAGCTGTGGTTTAATCTCTTTCTCATAAAGTTTCGAAAAACCCACTTTAATCTCGTCACGGACACGTTGAAATTCGCTCCAGATAAACTCATCAGTTCCTTCGGCATGCGATGGGTCGTCGTAGCCCATGTGCAAACGGTTTTTAACCTTTCCGATAAAAGCAGGACAGCTTTCGTTGGCACCACCACAAACCGTTATTACATAGTCCCATTCGTCATTTAAATATTTTGTAACTGAATCAGAACTGTGTCCGCTAATATCCATTCCGATCTCAGCCATTGCTTTAACAGCCCCCCGGTTTAGTTTTCCAGAAGCTTCAGTTCCTGCCGATTCAACTTGAATTCTTTTGTCGAACGATTGTAAAAAACCGTGTGCCATTTGACTACGGCAACTATTTCCTGTACAAAGAATTAATACTTTCATTTATTAAGAGTTGACGGAAGTCGGAAGCACAAAGTTGGAAGTATGAAACCGTCACCCTGAGCGGAGTCGAAGGGTGAAACTTGAAACTTGTAACTTTAACTTCCTTTATTAATATTTTTTGATACTTATTACAACATAAAATTAAACAGATACCCCAAGAGAATAATGAACAATGTAATCGTTCCGAAAAAGATTCCAATGAGTTTCCACTTCATTACTTTTTTCAGCAATGTAGCTTCCGGCAGTGAAAGCCCAACCACAGCCATCATAAAGGCAATGGCTGTTCCCAGCGGCACACCTTTGGCAACAAACACCTGAATTACCGGCACAATTCCGGCAGCATTTGCGTACATGGGCACAGCAAGCAAAACAGCAACTGGAACCGCATACCATTTATCTGCTGACAGGAATTCTGTAAAAAAGTCTTCGGGAACATAACCGTGCATAGCTGCTCCAATCGCAATACCAATCAACACATAAAGCAAGACTTTGCGCACAATCTCCCATCCTTCATGAATAATGGAAGGTAAACGGTCGAGAAATGATGTTTTCTCACCCTCCCACTTTGCATTTTCTTTTATCGCATTTGCCTGAACTTCGCGTACCCAATCGCTGAGATAGCGGTCTAATTTTAGTTTTCCTAAAATGTAGCCACCAACCATTCCTAAAGCAATTCCACTTCCGGCATAAATTAGTGTAGCTTTTAAGCCAAACATTCCCAAAAACATGGCAACTGCAACCTCGTTTACCAGCGGCGAAGTAATTAGGTAGGAAAAAGTTACTCCCAATGGAATTCCGCCTTGAACAAAACCAATAAACAATGGTATTGATGAACAAGAACAAAAAGGTGTAACGGCACCAAAAAACGAAGCAAAGAAATATTCCAAGCCATACATTTTTTTGGTAGTAAGGTAAATTCGTAAACGGTCTACCGGAAAGTAGGCATTAACCGCCCCCATTAAGGTACTAATAAGGAAAAGTAAAATCAGAATCTTCACCGTATCGTATAAAAAGAAGTTGATGGCTTCGCCCAAATGCGACTCCGGATTCAGCGTAAATAATCCAAAGGTGAGGTAATCGACCAAGCCTGGTAAAAAGTGGTATAATAACAATAAGGCAGGCAAAACAACAGCAATTGATGCCAGCAAACCAGCTCGTTTTTTTCGTTCCTGTTTTAATTCCCTTTCCGGATGCTCAATAGCACAAGCCGCACATTCTCCTTCTCCTTGTTTTTCTGTTGCTATTTTAAACGTTTCCATTTCTTCCTTATTCGTAGTTCGCAAAAACACGAACATTGTTTTCAAATTTTTTAAGCTTTTAAACTCTTAGTTTGTTTCATTCTCGTTTCAATTACCCCTGTCACTTCTTCGGCGCTCCTGTCCCCTACAGGGGGACAATCTGAACGAAGTGAAGATAGGGGGTGCAACAACCACACCTTTTCAAACTTTCTTTTAAAAGAACATCACCACACAATAATAAATGCCAACACCAATAAACAATAGGGCTACCACACGCCTAAACCAAAGTTCAAAGATTTTCATTTTATTGTAAAATCCACCAATTGATCTTACACTATAAGCTATCAACCAAGCGAAAATAATCACAGGAATACCGGTTGCCAAAGCAAAAACCATGGGTAAATACAATCCACTGGCACTACTGATTGTCATTGGAATAAGCATGCCGAAATAAAGCACGCCACTATAAGGACAAAAAGCTAGTGCAAATACAATCCCCAGCAAAAGAACTCCCCAAAAACCGCTGTTTGATTTGTTCTCCATTTTTTCGGTCAACGAACCGATACCTGGAATGGTTAGTTTTAAAACCCCCAACATAAAAAGCCCGATGATAATAAGCAGTGGTCCTATTATTTTCTCGCCCCATGTCTGAAAGAATCCCTCAAATTCAAACTGACTGGCACCGAAGAAAAACAATAAACCAATTGCTGTGTAGGCAACTCCTCGCCCCAGTGTGTAAATTAAGCCACTAACAAATACTTTGCGCTTGCTTTTAATGTCTTTGCTGATGTAGCCAATGGCGGTAATGTTGGTTGCCAGCGGGCAAGGACTTATGGCAGTCATAAGCCCTAACAAAAATGCCGATAAGATTGGCAGCTGAGAGTTTTCAAAAAGGTTAAGCAGTACTTCCATAGCAAATTACAACATTGAGTCGATGGTAGACTTTAATTTTGCTTCCAACTTTTCGGGTTTACTGCGCGCGTACATAAATGCCTGACTCGTTAAATCAACAACTTTATCGCCCTTTACGAGTAATAAGGTTTGCCCATTAACTTTATATTTTTCTACCATTGCCTTGTTACATTCTTCCTCGCGATTAATCGAAATAAACTCAACTTTTCCCTTATAGTTTTTGCTGATGGTTTCTTTAGTTACCTTTTCCACAGCTTCGCAAGTAGCACAACGGCGGGTAGCGTGAAAGTAGTAAGCTTTTACATCGGTATTAGTTTGTTTGCTATCGCTACTTGCTATCGTTGTTATCGATGCTTCAGCTAATAATTTAGAATCGCAACATTGTGCAGAAACGGTGTAAACGCCTGCAATAAAAACGAGCGTTAAAATGGTGAATAGCTTTTTCATGATTTTTGT
>JAUVDE010000232.1 GCA_030595485.1 Draconibacterium sp. | reverse complement strand
CGTAAAAATAATTGCAATGTAGTTATCGGATTTGGTGGTGGAAGTGTGATTGACGGAGCAAAAGCTATCGCTGCACTTGTCCCAAACACTGGCGATTTAATGGATTATTTAGAAGTAATAGGTTTGGGTAAACCTTTAATTGAAGCGCCACTTTCGTGTATTGCTATTCCAACAACTGCCGGAACAGGTGCCGAGGTAACCAAAAACGCAGTAATTAAATCGGTGGAACACAATGTGAAAGTGAGTTTAAGAAGCGATTTAATGTATCCCGATGTTGCTGTGCTCGATCCGGTGTTAACCTACTCTATGTCGCCGGCTTTAACAGCTAGCACGGGTGTTGATGCTTTAACCCATTTGTTGGAAACCTTTGTGTCGAATGCTGCAAATCCTTTTATCGACATGCTTTGTTGTGATGGATTAAAGCGTATTTCGCGTTCATTATTAAAAGCATTTAAAAACGGAAATGATGCCGAGGCACGTGAAGATATGGCATTGGCGAGTATGTTGGGTGGAATGGCTTTGGCAAATGTAAAGCTGGGTGCCATTCATGGTTTTGCCGGGCCGATGGGCGGGATGTTCCCAATTCCGCATGGCGCTGTTTGTGCCTGTTTAATGTCGGCAGTAATTGAAATGAATATTGAAGCTTTAAAAGAGAAAAATCAGGATATTTCGAAGTTTGATGAATTGGCGCAAATTCTAACCGGAAGCGATTTGGCAAAAGCTGAAGATGCTGTTGTTTGGGCTGATAATTTGGTTTCAGAACTAGAAATCCCAACGCTTTCAGCATTTGGATTGACCGAAAATGATTTTCCGGTGGCGGTGCAAAAAGCCAAAAATGCAAGTAGTATGAAAGGGAATCCTATTGAGTTGAGTGAAGATCAGCTGACATGGATTTTAGAGAAATCGTTGTGATAATTGAAACGGAATAATTTTTGCAGAATAAAGCTTATCTTTGAACCATAAATAAGTAAGCGATGATTAGCAATTTTTTTCATACACCAGGCACTAAGCGGTTTAAAATAGTTCCGCGTTTTTACGACCCAGATAAAGAGGAGCGAGACGAACGTGAAAGACGAATTAAAGAGGAGATGGGTATTGTAGACGAGAAGGTGGATGATGGAAAACCTTGGCGCTCACAAATTAAGGGACAATTCAGGGACGGCGATGGCTGGGCAAAATCTTCGGAAGGGGCTCGGAAAGCACAGAACAGAAGATTGATTTGGATTGTTCTGACACTGGCTTTACTTATGTATTTGTTTTTTTACTCAGATTTCTTCGGGGCATAAATTTCACACAAATTACTTTTTAAACATTAGATTTTGAGCGATATTATTCAGTTATTACCCGATTCAGTAGCGAACCAAATTGCTGCTGGCGAGGTTATTCAACGTCCGGCTTCGGTGGTGAAAGAATTGGTCGAAAATGCCCTGGATGCCGGAGCAACTGAAATTACTATAAACCTAAAAGATGCAGGGAAAACCCTGATTCAGATTAGCGATAACGGCTGCGGAATGTCGCCCACCGATGCTCGTATGGCTTTCGAAAGGCATGCTACTTCGAAAATCCGTTCGGCAAACGATTTGTTTTGTATTCGTACCATGGGTTTCCGTGGCGAGGCTTTGGCATCGATTGCTGCAATTGCCGATGTGGAATTGCGAACAAAACGTGCAGCGGATGAACTGGGTACTTTAATTCATATAATTGGTTCGGAGGTAAAAACACAGGAACCTGCCGGCGTGAACAATGGCACCAATTTTAAGATTAAAAACCTGTTTTTTAATGTGCCTGCCCGACGTAAATTTCTGAAAGCAAATACCACTGAACTAAAGCATATTATTTGGGAAATTCAGCGTATTGCGTTGCCCAACCCCGATATAAAATTAACATTACACCACGATGGAAATGTGCTGTATGATTTGCCGGCTACCAATTCACGAAAACGAATTGTTGATGTGTTTGGCAAGTCTTTAAACCAGAGTTTGGTTGGTGTTGATGAAGACACAAGTATTGTGAAAATTAAGGGTTTTATTGGGCAGCCAAAATATGCACGTAAAACCATGGGCGAGCAATTCTTTTTTGTGAATGGACGTTACATGCGGCATCCGTATTTTCATAAGGCAATTATGAAAGCTTTCGAGCAATTGGTGCCACACGGTGCTTACCCGTCCTATTTTCTGTTTCTCGATCTCGACGCTGCTGCCATCGATATAAATGTTCATCCCACAAAAACTGAAATTAAATTTGAAAACGAACGCGATATTTGGCCGATAATTCATGCGGCGGTGCGCGAATCGCTTGGAAAACACAATGTTGTGCCTTCCATTGATTTCGACCAAAGTGGAAGTATCGATATTCCGATGCCAAAACGAAGTGGCGAAGAAATTCGTTTTCCTGATATTCAGATTAATCCGGATTATAATCCTTTCGATACCGATAAATCGAGTATGGGAGGAAGTTATTCGTCAGGAAGTTCAACACCAAAGGAAAAAAAGAACCTCGATAATTGGGAAGATTTATACGAAGGAGCACAATTGAAAATAAAACCTAAGGAACAATATAGAGAGAGTTTCAAAAGCGAAACAGATTTGTATGCACAAGCAACCGACCAGTTTAGCGGGAAGAAAGTCCTTCAACTAAAACAGCGTTATATTTTAACGCCGGTAAAGTCGGGATTAATGGTAATTGACCAGAAAAGAGCACACGAACGTATTCTTTTTGAGAAGTTTATGGAAGTGTTAAAGTCAGATTCCGTGGCGAGCCAGCAACAGCTTTTCCCACAAACCATTGAACTGAATCCGGCAGACTCGGCATTGTTAAAAACCATTCTGGAAGATTTGTTATCGCTAGGATTTGATATTCGCGAGTTTGGTAAAGACACTTTCATTATTAATGGAACACCGGGAGTTTTAGATGTTGCATCGCCTGAATTAATAGTAGAGAGACTACTGGAGGAATACAAAAATTCGCCGGTTGATGCACATGCTAAAGCAAAAGAGCAAATCGCTAATTCTTTGGCAAAAGCATCGGCATTGGATTATGGAATGGATTTAAAACAAGAAGAGGTTGACCATTTAATTGATAACCTTTTTGCTTGTTCAACACCCAACTTTTCACCCGATGGAAAAAAGGTGTTAACCATAATTCCGACAGAGGATATCGAAAAAAGTTTCGCAAAATGACAGATTGTCGTTATTTTCAGCCCAATAAACTTTGGTCTGGCAATTGTTAACGATGAACATAAACCCAGCATTGGGTTTTATTATATAATGAAGTTTGTGTTTTTAGTAAAGGAAATAGTTTCTGACTTCTAAATTCCGACTTCTAATTTTTAAAAACATGAATTATAGACCTGCATTAAATATTCCACCGGTTGTAAAAAACCTGATATTGGTGAACGTGTTGTTTTTTGTCGTAACCTTTGTAATGGAGAAAATGGGAACCAATTTATATACGGTTTTTGGTTTGCACTTTCCATTATCCGATAAATTTAAGCTTCACCAGGTATTTACACACATGTTTATGCATGGAGGTATTACCCATATTTTCTTTAATATGTTTGCCTTGTATATGTTTGGGCGGGTGCTTGAAAGTGTTTGGGGACCAAAACGATTCCTGACTTTTTTCTTGGTAACAGGTGTGGGAGCAGCGGTATTACATTCGTTTGTAAACTTTATTGAATATCAGTCGCTCGTGTCAAAGATGTCGGCTGAGCAGATTGCTTACGTTAAAGAAGTCGGTACGCAGATATGGTCGGAAGGTAAAAACTTTTCAGAACCACTTTCAGGGAAACTTAATATTTTATTGAATACACCAACGGTTGGTGCTTCGGGAGCTGTTTTTGGAATTTTACTGGGTTTTGGAATGCTTTTCCCAAATACAGAGTTAATGTTGCTTTTCCCTCCAATTCCGATTAAAGCAAAGTATTTTGTAATGGGATATGGTGCGCTGGAGTTGTACTTAGGTTTTGCACAACCCGGAAGTAACGTAGCGCACTTTGCACATCTTGGCGGAATGTTATTTGGTTATTTTATGATCCGGTATTGGCAAAAGCATTCTAATAAGTTTTATTAGAGAAGCACCAAATAGCAAAAAGTACAAATCTCAAATAAATTCCAAAAAAGGAAAATGAATAAAACATCAAATAATAGACCTTATGATTTAGAAGAGAGAACATTTTTGTTTGCAAAAGAAGTTAGGTTATTTGTGAAAACACTTGACAAATCAATTGCAAATATTGAAGATACAAAACAGATTGTTCGTTCGTCAGGTTCTGTTGGTGCAAATTATATTGAAGCAAATGAAGCTCTCAGTAAAAAAGATTTTATTTTTAGAGTGAAAATAAGTCGAAAAGAGGCGAAGGAGAGTGTCTTCTGGCTGCGGTTAATTAATGAAACAAATGAATTATTGAATAGAGATATTGTAGAAAACTTAATTCAGGAAGCTAGTGAATTGAAGAAAATATTATCATCAATAATTGATAAGTCGAAGTAGTTTTATTTTGCAAGTTAAGTCTTAATTCAGTTTATATCTTTATAAGTTTGGTTTAGGTTTTATTGGAATTTTATAATTTGGAATTTGTTTTTTATTTGAGATTTGTTTTTTGTTATTTGGAATTTTAAAATATGGATATAATAGGTGACATAAAACGTACTTTTAAAGAAGGCTCGGCTCTAACAAGGCTGATTTACATAAACATTGGAGTGTTCCTTGTTTTAAAGGTAATTGGCGTATTTTTTTACCTGGCAGGACAACCTTTATTATTAAGCCAATGGCTTTCGGTTCCATCGGTAAGTGAAGCTCTAGTTCAACGGCCATGGACTCCTATTACCTACATGTTTTTGCACAACGGATTTTTACATTTGCTATTTAATGTGCTGGGTTTGTATTGGTTTGGTCAAATGTTTTTATATCATTTCGAAGGGAGCAAACTTGTTAGTGTTTACCTTTTGGGAGGTTTGACTGGAGCCGCTTTTTACATTCTGGCTTACAATATATTTCCTGTTTTCGATTCGATGAATGGTCTGCTTTTGGGAGCCTCTGCCTCGGTGTTTGCAGTGTTGGTTGCGCTTGCTGTTTACGAGCCAGACCGCGAAATACATCTGTTTTTTATAGGTAAATTTCCATTAAAATATGTAGCAGCCTTTTACATTTTACTTTCAGTAATTGGTATTTCAGCTTCAAATCCTGGCGGAAATATTGCCCATTTGGGAGGAGCTTTTTGGGGATGGTTTTATATTTATCAGTTGCGGAAAGGAAAAGATATGGGAGCAGGTTTTGTGAAATTATTGGATAAAATTGGTGAATGGTTTACAGGTGTTTTTAAAGCCCGAAGCAACATGAAGGTTAGCTACAAAAAACCGCCTCGTGACGATCGTGATTACAAACGCCAGCAAAATGTTAAACAAGACGAAATCAACAACATTCTTGATAAAATTGGTACCAGTGGTTACGATAGTCTTTCGAAACAAGAAAAAGAATTACTGTTTAAACAAGGGAAAAAATAAGAAAGTGTTCAGTGTTTAGTCTCAGTATTCAGAAATTCAATTCACGGAAAATGTAGTTTCAAATTCGGATCTTAATCTTGGATAAATTACCCAAAAATAGATATGACCGATCGCTCCCCAGCATTCCTCACATTTATCAATTGTGGCTTTTATCTTATAACTGCAATTATTTGTTGTTAAAACAACTGATGAAATACTATCCGAAATAGATGAAACCATAATTTTACCGACAATTAGAGTATAGTTGTCAAAATCTATTTCAGAAATGTTGTTACAACTCGCAACCTCATCAAAATCATTAATGCCATAAATTGTGTGGAAAAGAGTGT
>JAUVDE010000208.1 GCA_030595485.1 Draconibacterium sp. | reverse complement strand
CCTTTTACTGTGTTAATTTCACCGTTGTGTGCAACCATACGGAATGGTTGTGCCAAATCCCATGTAGGGAATGTATTTGTACTAAAACGAGAGTGAACCAATGAGATGGCACTCTTGAATTTTTCATTTTTAAAGTCGAGGTAGTAATCGCGCAGCTGATCGGGCGTTAACATACCTTTGTAAATTATCGTTTTTGCAGATAAACTTGGCTGGTAGAAATCGGTTTTGAATTTTAATTCCGAATCACGAATTTCTTTTTCGGCAAGCTTTCTTGCAATATACAATTTGCGCTCAAGTGCGTCGGGCTCAAGTTTCGATTTTACAAAAATCTGCTTAATTACCGGCTCTGTTGTTTTTGCAATCTCTCCCGGTACTGAAGTATCTAACGGTACATCGCGGAAACAAAGCAGCTTTAAACCTTCTGCTTCAATATTTTTTGTTAGTATATCAATACAAATATTGGCTTCCAATTCATCTTTTGGGAGAAATACCAAACCTGTACCATACTTTCCTTGAATACCCACGTTCAGTTTTAGAACATCGGTAATAAATTCATGAGGAATTTGAAGCATTATTCCAGCTCCATCACCAGTAGAATCATCGGCGCCGGTGGCACCACGGTGATCCATATTTCTGAGGACTTCCAAGCCTCGTTTAACTATATCGTGTGAGGGTGTCCCTTTTATGTGCGCCACAAATCCAATTCCACAATTGTCGTGTTCATTCTCTGGGCGGTACAATCCCTGTGCTACAGGTCGTGTCATCTGCATCATTATTCCTTTCTCTTTAAAATTCGCAAAAAATGCAGCTTGTCGGCACTGTCTGAAACCAAAAGCTGCTAAATTGTAAGCGAAAACAGTTTTTTACTTACGAAGTGATATCAAAAATAATTAAAGGCTTGAGAAACTGCAACCATTAAAAGATAGAATTGTGTTTAATAACATACAATTAACCTATTGGTAATTTGCCAATTTACAAACAGTTAGGGTTTATTGACAACTAGAAAGTGACATTTGTCACATCTTCAGCAACTTAAGAAAGTTATCCCAGTAATTGTGCTTTGGCTTGCTCAATTTTATCGAAACTGAAGCCAAGAAGAGTAGCCTCTTTTTTTGCAGAAATGGCATCCAAACATAAATTTCCGATGCTTCCGGCATGAACGTGTTCTACTTTCTTTTCAGGTTGAAATGTGCCTTCTTCAATTTGTGCTCCTATTTGTTTATAAGCTTCGCGGAAAGGAATGCCTTGCAGTACCAATTTGTTTACTTCTTCAACACTAAAAAGGTAGTTGTATTTGTCATCTTCCAGAATGTTGTCGCTTACGCTCATGTTTTTCACGGCCAGCGAAACAATATTTATACAGTCATTCATTTCTTTAAACGATGGTAGAAAAACTTCTTTCACCATTTGTAAATCGCGAAAGTAGCCAACCGGAAGGTTATTGATAATTAAGCTAATTTGCGTTGGAACACCCTGCAGTTTATTACAGCGTGCGCGAGTAAGTTCAAAAACATCGGGATTTTTTTTGTGGGGCATAATGCTCGAGCCGGTTGTGAATTCGGTTGGTAAGCTTACAAAATTGAAGTTTTGGCTCATGAATAAGCAAACATCGTAGGCGAATTTCGAAAGAGTAGAGGCCAGATTTGCCAAAGCAAAAGAAACGATCTTTTCTACTTTGCCCCGTCCCATTTGCGCATAAACTACATTGTAATTCATGTTGTTAAAACCAAGCAGGTCGGTAGTCATTTGCCTGTCGAGTGGAAATGAAGAACCATAACCAGCGGCAGAACCCAATGGGTTTTGGTTGGTAATTTTGAATGCTGATTGTAAAAGTTCAAGGTCATCAGCCAAACTTTCGGCATAAGCGCTAAACCACAGGCCAAACGACGATGGCATGGCAACTTGTAAATGGGTGTAACCCGGCATTAAAATAGCCTTGCATTCTTCGGCTCTGTTTAAGAAAACATCAACTAAGTCACTTGTGCTTTCTACAATTTCTTTAATTGCATCGCGGGTAAAAAGTTTTAGGTCGAGCAGAACCTGGTCGTTGCGTGAGCGTCCACTGTGTATTTTTTTCCCTAAATCGCCCAACTCCTGTGTTAGTAGAAACTCAACTTGAGAATGTACATCTTCAACACCTTCTTCAATGATGAAATTTCCAGCTTCGGCTTCCGAATACAGTTTTTTAAGTTGTTCCAGTATGGCCGGAAGTTCATCCTCCTGAATTAGACCAACCGACTGAAGCATGCTAACATGTGCCATCGAACCCAGAATGTCGTGAGTTGCCAGATATAAATCGAGTTCGCGGTCTTTGCCAACTGTAAAATCTTCGATTGCTTTGTTTGTAGGTGTTCCTTTATCCCAGAGTTTCATTTGTTATTAAGTTGGAAGTCAGAGGTCAGAAGTATGGTGTAATGTAAAATCTGCAACTGTACTTTAGTTTTTAAAAGGATAACAAAGATATGATTTCAAATTAAATGATGAGGTGGATTGTGATTGAAGCAGCAAAATATAACAAACATTAATCTGGAATGTAATAAACTATTGTTAGGGGAATATTACTAATTTTGTGTTGCTTTTAAGGCTGCAATGCAGTCACATATCAAAAAATAAAAGAGAATGGAAAAAATTATTAAGATTTTAATATATATTCTACTTGCCGCCTCAGTTGTTACGGCATCCACTTATTTTTATGCTGAAGGTTTTTATCATAAAATGGTTGCCGAGGATAGTCCTTTTGAATATGCCACAGCTTTTGTGTTGCTAGCTATTTCAGTGCTGTTTTTGGTGCGAATACTAAAAATTGGTAAAACTCAGAATAGATATTGGATGGCTCTTAATATATTGGTTGTTGTTGGAGCTTTCTTTGGCTTTGGTGAGGAGTTGTCTTGGGGGCAGCGAATTTTTTCCATTGAGTCGGGTGAGTTTTTTTTAGAGCAGAATCGGCAAGCCGAAACAAATCTTCATAATCTTGAGGTAAACGGGGTCAGTATAAATAAGCTTATATTTTCTCAGCTGATGGTCTTGGTGTTCGGGTTTTATTTTGTGTTTTCTCAGCTTTTGTATAAACGCCTTGCATTCTTTAAAAGACTTGTTGATTTGTTTGGTGTGCAAATCCCTCGATTAAAGCACACCTTGCTAATGCTGGCTTGTACGGGTTTTGTTCTGCTTGTTCCTGATTTAAGAATTTGGGAATTGTGGGAAGTTATTTTTGTTACGCTTTTATTGTTAGTGTTTATCGAGCCCTTAAATACAAAAGAAAAACTTTTGGTGGGGGCTTCTGTCTCGTAAATGTTTTAGGTACAATATATATACTACCCATTTTTACTTTTTGGTACTGCTATTCTATTGTGTCAGGTATTGATTGCTGGCATTCAACTTGTATTTTGAAAATTTCAAGTTGAAAAATCTATTCCTATTGCGTTCGCTTTATTAGTATTACCTCACGTATTCGTTTGGCAGGATTCAAAAAAACGAGTAGGAAGATACCCGTTAGGGCGAGTTCATGTAACTCGCTTTCCCTTTTTATGTTGATTAAGAATATAATTGTTAAGTTGGTTGCAAGCAGCATAATCGTATGTTGCAAACGTGGCATTGGAACCCCAAAATCGACAATTAATTTTCTAAAGAATTTTGTTTTGTATACCAGTATGGGCAGGAATAGAAAATAGAAAATAAGAACAATAAACATTAGTTGAGAGAAGATGAGTTGGTTTAAATCTACTCCACCAATCTCAAGATTATGAAGATTGGTTTCTGCCTGGTAATTATTTTCCAGGAAATAATCTCCTGTTTCAACTCCAAAAATACGTTGTCCCCACGAAATCTCTTCACCGGTGCCAAAAATAAAAACAAACATTGCTAAGGTGAAGAATAAAATTTGCTTTGAGTTTTTGAGCTTTATTGCTTTAAATGCATTAATGCCTAATAGTAAAGCACTCAAGAATAAAAAAAGCGTAGTTAAGTATTCCACCCAGCCATCTTCACGTATTACGTAGAGAAAAGCTTCATTGCTATCAAGGCTTCTAATTTTTGCATACGTGATAAACCATATAATGATACCGTACACAATAATGTCGATAATGGTAATTAAGGAATTTTTTTTCTTCATCTGTAAGAATGTTCTTTTTAATAAGACATCAAAATTAATATTTTTTTATCAGCCTGACTGTATTCTGTCCCTTTGAAATAACTGAGGTTAAGGTTTTTTAAGGGGCTGCTTGTGTTCTGTCTATTTGTAGGCATTTCAAAAGAACATAGAAAATCTATTTGTCTCTTCCTTTATAATATTACGTATTCCTGAAAAATGCAATGTCTCATGGTGGATAAATGATTGGTTCTCATTCGGAAAAGAGCTAAATGCTCAATAAACAATCAAAAAGGTGACTATATGGGAAAATATTGAACTGAATATTAATAATTCGTTAAGGGGGAGTGATGCTTTTTTGCAAAAGGGTACTTGGTTCGTAAAAAATGCCTTGATTTGAATCGAAAACAAAAAAATAAGGGGGTGTGGTTCTGGTAAAGCAGTAAAAAATCACTAAACACACAAAAAAAATAGGGGTAGAAAATAAAAAAGAACAAAAACATATCAGAATAATAAGAAAACAAAAAGTTTAACTTTTAAAAATTAGGATTATGAAAAAGACACTACTGATTACGGCAAGTTTATTATTACTATTCGCTTTTACACCAAATGTTATGGCGCAGGAAGAAGAAGAAGCATCAAATTGGGGTGCGAGTTTGGATATTTATAGTAGTTACATATGGAGGGGAACGAAATTTGGCACTGGTGCGGCATTTCAGCCAGGGCTTGAATTTAGCACAGGTGCATTTGCCATTGGCGGCTGGGGTTCAGTAAGCACTGGTGGCGACGAAGCGTTGGAAATGGATCTTTATGCAAGTTACTCCATCGGAGGTTTTTCGATTGGCCTAACTGATTATTATTTCGGTGGAGACTGGACAGAATATGATGTCAACCACTATTTGGAGCCGAGCTTAAGTTTTGGAACTGGAGATTTTAGCATTGCTGGTTATTATATGTTACTTCCCGCAACAGATGCAACAGAAGAAGAACCTGCCACCAGTTTTGGTGATAATGGAGACATGTATTTTGAAGCAGGCTATTCGTTCAAGAATGTTGATATAACTCTTGGTGCAGGAGATGGACAATATACTTCTGATGGAGATTTTACGGTTTGTAATATCGGTATTGGCACTTCTAAACACATAAAACTTACTGAAAGTTTCTCATTACCGCTATCGGGCGGTGTTATTCTTAATCCTTCAACGGGTGGATTCTTTATCGTAGCAGCTATTTCTCTTTAATCAATAAAATTATAAACGATGAAAAAAATTGAAGCGGTTATACGCAAAACAAAATTTGAAGAGGTTAAAGACGCTCTTTATGAAGCAGGAATAGAATTCTTCTCTTTTTGGGATGTAAGAGGAGTTGGCCAGGCTCGCGAAGGTAGAGTTTATCGTGGTATTGTGTATGATACCAGTACTATCGAAAGAACAAAACTATCGATTATTGTACGTGATAAGAATGTTTCTAAAACGGTTCAGGCTATACTTAGTTCTGCACGAACTGGTGAGGTTGGCGATGGTAAAGTGTTTATCATTCCAATTGAAGAGTCGTTCCGAATTAGAACGGGTGAGAAAGGCGACGAATCGCTATACATTAAAGGGAAAGAAGAATAATAACGATTAAAAATTAGATGATCATGGAAGAACTTTCGATTTCGATAAATAATATATGGGTTTTAGTTGCCGCTTTTATGGTAATGTTTATGCAGCCTGGATTTGCAATGGTTGAGGCAGGTTTCACACGCTCAAAAAACTCGGCAAATATTCTTGCAAAAAATCTGGTTGACTTTTCGCTGGGCGCAATTTTATACTGGGTTATTGGATATACTTTAATGTATGGTGAATCTATTGGTGGATTTATTGGAAAACCAATACTTTTCTTAAACGACAATGGAATTGGTGATTATGCCAACACTACCGACTTATTTTTCCAAACGGTTTTTGCTGCAACAGCTGCAACAATTGTTTCGGGTGCAGTTGCTGAACGTACAAAGTTTAGTGCTTACATTATTTTTACGGTTGTAATTACTGTATTTATTTATCCTGTTTCAGGTCACTGGAAATGGGGCGGTGGTTGGCTAGATCAACTAGGATTCTTAGATTTTGCAGGTTCAACACTTGTTCACTCAGTTGGAGCATGGGTAGGTTTAGCCGGAGCAATTGTTTTAGG